>CAUVMU010000051.1:0-8148 GCA_963552775.1 uncultured Eggerthellaceae bacterium
CGGACGCGGGCGAGAACATCTACGTCGAGGAGCTTGAGGAGGATTTCGCGATTCTGCGCGACCGCGCCGAACAGTACCGCGCCGTCGGTTTCGAAGGGAGACCCGCTCTCGTTTTAGCAGGCGTTCTGAGCGAAGTGGACGAGCTGGTCGAGGAGTTGTGCGCGGTCAACGGGGCCCTGCCTCACTACAAGCGCGTCGAAGCGGCGTTCGTATCGGCCTCCCCTTTGCCGCTCACCTCGAAGAAGGAAGTCGACCGTAAAGCCGTCGCTGCGCTGCTCGCTGCTGCGGAGGGTGCGGATACGGCATTCGAGCGGTACGGGCTGAGGAAGGGAGGTGCGCGCGCATGAGCACGGTAAACGAGACGCAGATCAAGGAGACGATCCGGACGACGCTCGAGCAGACGCTCTCGGACGGGGGCGCCGAATTCGACGACGACGCACTGTTCTACGAGGACGTGGGAGCCGACAGTATCGCCATCGTCCAGGTGTTCCTCACGTGCCAGGAGACGTTCGACGTTACGCTGGCCGACGAGTTGAACCTAATGGAGCCCATATCCGTGAACTCTCTGACCGCGCTCATCGAGCGCAAGCTCGCCGAGCGGGCGTAAGGGGATTCCCATGGAACGGGAATGGGAAACGGAGACGCTTGTGGGATTGCTCGAGCGCACGGCGGCCTCGTTCGGCGAAAGGACGGCGGTCGTCGATCGGCTCGAGCGCATGACCTATGCCGAGCTGCTCGATGCATCGAAGCGGATAGCGGGCTTTTTCTTCGCGCACAGCATCGAGAAGGGCGACCGGGTCATCGTGCAGATGCCGAATTCGGTGATGTTCGAGGTGGTGTGCTTCGCGCTGTTCTCGCTCGGGGCGCTTCCCGTGTTCATTTTGCCGATGCACCGCGAGCACGTCATCGAGGCGCTCTGCGAAGCGTCGCAACCGAAGGCCTACGTCACGTCGCAAGACTCGCTCGACCGGGAATGCTATGCCATCGGCGCTCGCATGCTCGAGCGCTGCGGAAGCCTCGAGCGGCTGTTCACCGATGTGCAGCTGCGCAATGAGCTTTCGAGCGGTCGTGTCGTGGAGTGCGATATCGAGTCTCCGAAGCCAGGTGATGTCGCCTTCCTCTCGCTTTCGGGGGGAACGACCGGCATACCGAAGCTTATCGGGCGCACGAACGGGGCGTACAGCTACAACGCGCTCATCACCGCGCGCCATTGCCGCATGGATGCGGACAGCGTGATGCTCACGGCGATTCCCGCTGCTCACAATTTCGCGTTGGGCACGCCCGGCATGATCGGAACGGTGCTGGTCGGCGGCAAGAACGTCATGTGCGAGTACCCCAGTCCCCTCGAGATTCTCGACTGGATCGGACGGGAGCAGGTGACCATCGCGAGCTTCGTGCCCACGGTGTCGAGTTTGTGCGTCCGCTACCGCAGCATCGATGCGAGCGACGATATCGGCTCGTTGCAATACTTCCTTGTAGGCGGGTCGGTGTTCTCGCCCGTTCAGGCCCGCGAGGCCGAAGCCGCATTCGAAGCGCGCTTGGTTCAGGTATACGGCATGGCGGAGGGCATGACGTTTCTTACGGACCTCGACGCTCCCGACGACGTCCGCTATGGGTCCCAGGGGCGGCCTCGTTCGCCTGAGGACGTCTTCCGCATCGTCGACGAGGATTTCGCCGATGTCGAGGACGGAGTCGAGGGCGAGGTGATCGTGAAGGGCCCCTATACCATCAAGCGCTACTTCGGCGACGTGCCGGCGAACGAGTCGAGCTTCAGGGACGGGTTCTACCGGCCCGGCGACAAGGGCCTGCGCCTTCCTTCGGGCGACATCCGCATTACCGGGCGCGTGCACGAGCAGATCAATCGCGCGGGAGAGAAGATCATGCCCTCGGAGGTGGAGGACGTGCTGATGGGAATGGATGCCGTTTCCGAGTGCGCTGTCGTCGGCGTTGCGGACGAGGTGCTCGGAACGGCGATATGCGCGTTCTATATCGGCGAGCGGGATATCGAGCTTGTCGAGGCTGCCGCGTATATGCGCAGCCGTCATATGGAGGACTGCTGCATTCCCGACCAGCTGCAGCGGCTCGACAGCTGGCCGCTCACTGCAGTGGGGACGATCGATCGCGAGGGGCTGAAGGAGGCGGCGGTCCATGGCGGGAAGTGAGGTTCGTCCGCAGCTGACCGACTTGCAGAAGTCCTACCTGGTGGGGCGGGAGCTGAAGCGCTCGCTCGGCGGGGTCGCGTGCCATACGTACCTGGAGTTCGACGGCGCGGACGTTGACGGCGCGCGTTTGCGACGGGCGTGGAAGCGCCTTACGGCGCGCCATGCGATGACGCGTGCTCGAGTGGACAAAGACGGAGATCTTCGCATCGGTTCGGATGCAGGGAACAATACGTTCTGGCTGATCGATGCGCGGGAGCACGATGACGAGAACGTGCGCGGGTTGCTCGACGATTGCAGGAAGAACTTCTCGCACCGCATCATGGACCTTTCGCGCGGTCAGGGTTGCGGGCTCGTGCTCGTGCTGCTGCCCGCTGGACGTTCGAGGATGTGCTTCGATGTCGACCTCGTGCTTTGCGACGTTAACGGCTTCCAGGAGCTGTTGGGCGAACTCGCGCGGATCTACGAGGATCCTGATTGCGCGCTCCCGCCTCTCATCTGGGGAGGCGCTCCCTCCGTGCGAGATTTCAACGTTGTGGAAGTCGATTCCCTGGTCCCCTCGTTCGCTTTTGGAAAGAATGCCGCAGGACTGAGCGGATGCCGCTACCGCTCCCTTGACGAGCGTTTCGATGAGGCGAGTCGCGAACGTTTGCAGGCGCTCTTCGAGGGTGCGGGCAGCGATCTGTTCTGCGGTATGCTCGCTTGCTTGGCGAAAACCGCTGCGTCCGGCGATCGCGACGGATTCGTTGCGAACATCCCCTGGTTCGCGCCGGCTCCTGACGGAGAGGATCCCGTGCGCGATCTGACCGAGCTTGTCTGGCTTTCGGTCGAACGTACGGCCGAGAGGGATGCGGTCGCACTCGCACGCGAGATACGCGCCGGCTTTCTCGAGCAGCGCGCATCGGCTCGGCCGACTCGGTACGCCTGCTCGGATTCCCTGGTGCCGCTCGTGTACTCGTTCAATCAGAACGGTACGTTTATCGGCGATACGTTTCGCGCTGCCTTCGGGGATTTGACCTACATGATCTCGCAGACCCCGAACGTCTGCCTCGACGCGCAGTTCTTCCTTTTGAACGACGGGCTTCTGACAAGCTGGGTGTTTCCGCAGGAAATGGAGGGCGCCGGCGAAATCGAGGCCTGGTTCGAACGTTTTTCGAAGCTCGTGCACGAGCTGTTGGCGCGCCCGGCAGCAGGGGCGGGTGCAGGTGCCGCGGCGGCGGTATGCGAGGGGCGCGAATCTGGAGAGGAGAGGCGATGAACGCTTTGGAGGAACGGGTCAAGGCTGTGTTCGAGGAGGTCTTCCGCGTGGAGGATCCCGATGTGAACGCAACGTTCTCCGAATTGGGCGGAAAATCGATCGATGCCATGAAGCTTCAGATCGAGATGCGCAAACGGTTCGGCGTGAAAGTGGATTTCCGCACCCTCTACGAGCGGGGGAGCGCAGCCGCGCTTGCCGCATACCTAACTGAGCAGGGTGTGGAGTAATGCTGGGTGAATCGATCGAGCGTATCGCGTTCACGCCCTTGCAGGAAAGCTACGCTCTGCAGCGGCAGAGCCGCACGGATCAGGGTCCTGCTCCCGATCGGGAGCTTTACGAGCTGTTCTGCCCAAGCTTCGATGCCGGGCGTTTCGAGTGCGCTTTGGAAGAGCTTTGCCGGACGCATCCTATGCTCACGGCCGTCTTCTCGGTCGATGAGGGCTTCCAGCAGGTGGGGACAAAGGGCGCCGTTCCTATTGTCTACCACGATGTCGAAGGGAGCCACGATAAGTCATCGGAGCAGGTGGAGAACCTGAAACAGAAGGTGTTCTCGGAGCGCGCCCCGCAGGAGACGGCGCTGCAGGCGGTACATGTCGTGCGTTTTCCCGACGGCAGCGCGTCGATTCTCACGTTGACCGATGGTATCGGCATGGACGGTGAAAGCCAGCACATCATGGTGCGCGACCTGGGAATGTTATACCAGGGCGACCAAGTCGAGGAGGAATGCCCGTTCGGGCGATTCGTCGACTACCTGAATACGGCGCACGATGCTGCCGAGACCGAACGCGCGCGGGGGTTCTGGAAAGGTGCCGTTCCTGTGGAGGCGGAGGGGTTCGCGCTGACCCGCTGTGCGCCTCCGATTCAATCTGTGGAAACGGTGCGTATCGCACGTGCGATCGGGTGGGATGAGCGAGCACGCTTCGAAGAGGTCGCGCGCGGGCGCGGCCTCACGTCCTTCGCGCTCCTGCTCTCCTTGTATTTGCGCGTGCTCGACCGATACAGCGAGGCTCCGTCGTTTTTGCTCTCGATGCCGCGTTCGCTGCGCCCCTACGAGCTCGAGGGCATCGAGAACACCGTGGGCATGTGTGCCGACTTCTTCGTGTACCCGTGGCAGGCTGCAAACGGCCCTGAGACGCTCGGCGAAACGGCCGATCGGGTGCAGGGGACGCTTTGGGACCTGCAGGACCATGCGGCGCTGTCCGGGCCCGATACCGTGCGGCTTTTGCAGGAGCGCAAAGGAGCTCCGATTGCGTTACCGTGGTCCTTCACGGCCGTTCTGCCAGGAGGGGAGAGTGCATCGTTTGCGCCCTTCTCGCTGAAATCGGTCCGTGTCGAAACGGCGTCGTTGGACGTCGAGACCCTGGTTCTCGGCGGCCAGGACGGCTTCGACATTCTTACGACCTATCGCCCCGACCGCGTTGACGGCGATTTGCTTGAGCGCGTGATTCGTCGTTTTTTCGACCTGGTGCGCTCGGTATGCGGCGATGCGGGTGTCCTTGACGTCGAAGAGCTCGGCTTGGGTTCTGACGAGCAGGCCGTCGTGGATTCTGCGAACGGGGACGAGTCGGATGCGGGGCCTGCGCTTGCCGACCTTCTGCTGGAATCGGTGCGCGCGCACTGGGACGAACCCGCGATTATCGCCGAAGGACGCGCGCATTCGTACGGCGAGGTGTGGGCCTGTGCCGCTCAAATCGCTGAGGACCTGCTCGCCTGGAAGCGCGATGCCTGCGGTCTGCGTATCGGCATCCTCATGGAGAAGGGGCTTCGACAGATCGAGGTCGCTTTAGGCGTCGTATTCGCGGGAATCGCCTACATGCCCATCGAAGCCACGCTGCCTGCGGACGGAATCGCGTGGTGCATCGAGCACGCGCAGGTGAACCTTATCGTTGCGGACAGGTCCCTGCAGGAGAAAGCCGCATCGATAGGCGTGCCGGTGATCGACGGGAACAGATGGGACGGATCGCTCGGGTCCTCGATTGCCGAGGCGTGGGCAGCCAAGGCTTCGACCTGGAGCCCCGCAGTGCTGAACGACCCCGATGGTGCGGCTGTGATCATCAATACTTCGGGCACGACGGGATATCCGAAAAGCGTTCTTCTGGGAGAGGCCGGTATCGTCAACTGCCTTGTACATTCACGTGAGCGCTTTGCGCTTGATCCGGGTGTTTCGTGGCGGGCGCTTGCGGTTACGAGTTTTTGCCACGATATGTCGCTGTTCGACTACCTTGGGATGCTCGCCCTCGGCGGTAGTGCTGTGGTGCCGGACTCCCAGCGCGTGCGCGATCAGAGATACCTTGCGTCGCTCATCTGCGATTACGGCGTGAATTTCTGGAATTCGGTGCCCGCGCTGTTCGAGATGGCCCTCGCTTCCGAATCGTCCGAGGCCAAGCGCGCGTTGGGGCATCTCAAGCGCGTTGTGCTCGGCGGGGATTGGATCCGGCTCGCAACCGCCGAAGCTGCGCTCTCGCTTTCGGACGAGGTGCGGGCGTTCAGCGTCGGCGGTCCGACCGAGACCACTATCTGGAACATCTCGCATCCTATCGAGCGGGAGGATATCGAGCGGGGGTTCGTTCCGTACGGCCGTCCGTTTCCCAATGCGAAGTACCACCTGCTCGACGGTCGCCTGCGCGAATGCCCCCTTGGCGTTGCGGGGACGATGTTCATCGAGGGCGTCGGGGTCGCGACGGGCTACGCGGGCGATCCCGAGCAGACTGCGCTTCGCTTCCGCACGGTGCGCCGTGCCAGGATGTTCGAAAGCGGGGATCGGGGGGTGCGCCTGCCCGACGGAAGCATCCGCTTTATGGGGCGCGCCGACAATCAGGTGAAAGTGCACGGGAAGCGGATCGAGCTCGGAGGGATCGAGCGGCGGGTCACCGAGCTTTCCAGTATCGAGGCAAGCTGTTGCGTGCTCCATCGCGAGACGGGGCGCATCGCGCTGTTCTACGTCGGATCCCCCGCGCCGGCCGAGGTGCGCTCTGTGCTCGAGAGCAGGCTTATCGACTACATGGTTCCCGCGTACATCGTCGCCCTCGAAGCGCTGCCGCTTACGTATAACGGCAAACCCGATCGAAAGGCGCTCGCGGAGTGGAAGGTCGGCGTCGCGTGCGGGCAATCTGAAGAAGCTTGTTGCCGCGCTGCGACCGAAGGGGCCCTCGTGGAGGAGCAGGTGTGCTCTCTGTTGGCGGAGACCCTGCATCTCGATCGCGTCGCGCCCGACGACAACTACTACTTCATCGGCGGGGATTCGGTTGCCGCCATGCAGTTTATCTCAAAGCTCTATCGGAGCATGGGCGTGGAGCTCGAAGTGTACGACGTGCTGAACAATCCGATCGTAGCGGACTGGATTCCGCTTGTTGAGGAACGGCTCGCCGCCCGAAACGAGGATTCGGGCGATGATTTCGTCCTCGCGACCTGCCGCGCGCACCTTCCCGACAAGGATATCGGCGATGCCACGAGCCTTGTCGAGATGGGCGGAAACGAGCAGGACGCCCTCGCCCTTGCCTCCGCGTTCGGCTTGACGTGGTTCGAGGTGCTTGCGCTTCCCTGGCCCGATTGCTGGCGTCGTGCGCGGGACGCCCATGAGGCACGACGATGATGGAAAAGGATTACACGAACGATCAGGGAGTCGTTGTTCAGATGGTGACGTTTTTGTGCGACGAGGAGCGCATCTCCTCAGACCGGCAGTTCTTCTACGAGATGCTCCCGTACGTTTCCCCGAAGATCGTTAGCGTCGATAAGGACGACCGTGGCATTGCGGTAGCGTGCCGCGCGTGCGATGAGGGCGAGGTGCGGGCTCAGATCGAAATCCTCTACGGCATGGTCGAAGGGGGAGGGCTCAAGGGCAGGGAGGTGCCCGTGAAGACGCTCGAGGATCACTCTGGAGTGCCCGTGGCGAATGAGGAATCGATCTTCGAGCAGCTGCTCGCGCGCGGCGATGTCCGCGAGATGGCGCACGGCTCCTATGCGTACAGCGGCCTCTTCCTGAAGGCGCTCCAGTACTTCGATGCCAAGATCGAGGACTACGGGCGTGCGACTTTCCCGAGCATCTGCGAGCACGATTTCCCGGTGCTCCATCCGATTTCCCGGTACGAGCAGGGTGGGTACTTCGAGAACTTCCCCCACTACATGATGTTCCAAACCTCCCTGAAGAACGACATCCAGGTGCTCGATCGCTTCGCCCGCGAAGGCGTCGGCGACGGATCGGTGTTCGAACAGACCCGTACCCCCGAAAACGTCCTGCGCCATGCCGCCTGCGTCCCGGTCTACGAGATGCTCGAAGGCGCCACGGTTCCAAGCGACGCCCCGCTTGAATTCCTCGTGTCGGGCACGTGCTTTCGCAACGAAGGCGCGAACGTGTTCGAGCTTGCGCGCATCAACGAGTTCCATATGAAGGAGTACGTGTTCGTCGGGTCCCCCGAGCAGTGCAGCGAGCGCATGGCGAAGGCGAAGCTGCTGTGGGATTTCTGGCGCGAGACGTTCTCCGCGAACACGAAGCTCGATACCGCGAACGACTCGTTTTTCGCGTCGAACTACAAGAAGCTCAAGTTCTTCCAGGTGCTCGGCGACTCGAAACGCGAGTTCAAATGGAAGATCCCGGCGCATTCCTCGTATATATCGTGCGGATCGATGAACTTCCATCGCACCCATTTCTCGAAGCCCTTCTCCATTCGCAACGAGGCGCGCGACTACTGCTACACGTCGTGCTTCGCGTTCGGCGTCGAACGGCTCGCGTTC
>CAUVMU010000052.1:0-8090 GCA_963552775.1 uncultured Eggerthellaceae bacterium
GGCCGCCACAGCACGCCTCCTTTTGCCTTCATTATAGGCCGACGGCGCGCGAAGCCCTCTACCGGCCTCAAGGCTCGATAAAATATCATGGTTGAGCAATGAGCTGCGGCAGGTTCGCAGCGCGCGCATGCTACACTGCGGAAAGCCGAAGCATTTCCCTCCGATAGGAGATCCATGACCGAAAACGCCGTCTACACCGCCGAGTACCTGGCCATCGCCGCGTCGCTCGACGGGGACATCGCCGGACGCCGCGCCGCCCGCGCGTACATGGAAGGTTCGACCGCCATCGTCCACCACGTCGTGGTCGACTCCACGTTCGTGCCGCGCCTGTTCGACGACGCCACGTACCGCACCATGAAAACCGTCGCCGAAACGGCCCACCGCATCCTGTGCAAGGTCATCGAGCGCTACCTGGCCGACCCCGACTACCGGCGCATCTTCGACTTCGACGAACGGCTCGAAGAGCTCATCTTGCTGCCGCGCGGCTACGACGCCGTGCTGCCGTTCGCCCGCGACGACACGTTCCTCGACGAAGATGCGCTCACCGCCAAGTTCTGCGAGTTCAACGGCGATGGGTCGAGCGGCATGAACGAGAACCGCGAGATCACGAAGTCGATCGAGCTTACCGACACGTACCGCGCCTTCTCCGCGCGTCACCGTACCGAGGCTTGCGAGCTGTTCGAAAGCTGGGTCGACACGTTCATCGAGATCTACAGAACCTACGAGCATCGCGTGGAAAACCCCACGTTCGCCATCTGCGATTACCTCGACCACGGCGTAGTTGACGAGTTCCGCCTGTTCGCAGAGCTGTTCGAACAGCGCGGCTTCCGCTGCATCGTCGCCGACGTGCGCGACCTTGCCTTCGACGGGCAGGCGCTGCACGACGCTGCGGGCACGCGCATCGACGCCATCTGGCGGCGCAGCGTCACGAACGACGTCATCGAGTTCTGGGAGGAGTCGCAGGGCCTCATCGAGGCGGTACGAGCCGAGAAGGTGGCGCTCATCGGCAGTTTCGCCGGCCATATCGCGCACGACAAGCAGATATTCAAGGCTCTGTTCCACCCTGCGACCAAGGCTGTCCTCACCGACGACGAGAACGCCTTCGTGGAGCAGACCGTCCCTCTGACCACCTTCCTCGACGACGAGCACGTCGACCTTGAAGCCGTGCGCGCCGACAAGGACCGCTGGATCATAAAACCGACCGATCACTACGGGGCCGATAACGTGTATGCCGGATGCTTCGTCAACCAGGCAACCTGGGAGGACCTCATCGACCGCTTCGCCAACGAGCGGGCCGGCTACCCCTTCATCGCACAGCACTACATCCGCCCGTTCAGGACCGATACGCTTCCGCCCGACACCGGCATCGAAGGGCTCGCCGATAGCGAAGTGAGCCGCACGCCCGCGTCCTACAACAACCTGAACGGCCTGTACCTGTACAATGGGACGTTCCAGGGCGTGTTCAGCCGGCTCGGGCCGCTGCCCACCATCTCGAAGGACATGCAGGGCATCACGGCGGCCACCATCTGGGTCGACCGCACCGACGCGAACCGATAGCCGCATGGCCGAACACGACGTAAAACAAGCGCTCTCCGGCGGGCTTTTGCGAGCGGGCGCGATCGCGGCGCTCGCCGTCACGCTGGTGGCAACGAGCTTCTGCGCGTGCCTTGCCCCCTCGGCAACTGAGGGGCTGTCGCGCACGTTCGCCCGGGAGGACGTCTCCCCCTTCGACCGCAACCAGCTTTCACGCGTCGCGCTCGCCGTACGCGACTACGCCTTCGGGTCCCACAGCACCGAAACCCTTCTGCGAACGGAGTACGCTGTGAACAGCGAACTTGCGACGTCGGGGCCTTTGCATCAGGAGGGCGCGCATCGGGAGCGCCCGACCTCTCGGGGCTCGACGGGACCGAAAGCGCCAACGAGCTGGCATCGGCCCTGTCAACCGCCTCGGACGTGTACGTACTCGACAGCGAGGCCGTCTCGCATCTCGACGACTGCAATACCGTGGCGCGCGTTACCTACCCCGCGCTCGCCGTCGTCGCGCTCGGAGCGCTCGTCGCCTGCATCCACCTGGGCCGCACGCGCGGGCGCCGCGCGCTCGGCGGGGTGTTCGTCGCCGGCGCGGGAATCGTGCTCGGCGCCCTTCTGGCTGCAGGAACGTGGGCTCTCATCGACTTCTACGGGTTCTTCACGGCCTTCCATCAGCTGTTCTTCTCGGCGGGAACCTGGGAGTTTTCGGCTCAATCGCTGCTCATCTGCGCCTTGCCCACGGAGTTTTGGATGGGGATGGGGGCGATCTGGCTTGCCGTCACCGCCTTGGCGGCTATACTGCTGGGGTGCACCGGAATCGCGCTGAGACGGGCCCGCTGAGGCTTTGCCTCTGCTCGCGGACGCGGAAGAGGGCCCCGTCCGCTTCGAACCGTAAACGAGAAGAGGATACATGGACCACGGAAACGACAAACGGGTGCGCGTGCGCTTCGCACCTTCGCCGACGGGGCGTCTGCACATCGGCGGTGCGCGCACGGCTATTTTCAACTGGGCGTATGCGCGCGCCAAGGGCGGCGACTTCATCCTGCGCATCGAGGACACCGATCCCGAGCGCTCCACGCAGGAGAACGTGCGCGTCATCATCGACGCCATGAAATGGCTTGGACTCGACTGGGACGAGGGCCCCGAGGTGGAAGGCCCGTGCGGACCGTACTTCCAGACGAAGCGCATGGACACCTATGCCGCCGCGCTCGAAGCGCTCAAGGAGCGCAACGCGGTGTACGCGTGCTTCTGCACGAAGGAAGAGCTCGACGCCAAGCGTGCGGCGGCCGAGACGACCGAGGGCGGGTACGCCGGCTACGACCGTACCTGCCGCGACCTCGATCCCGCCGAGGTGCAGCGGCGCATCGATGCCGGCGAGCCGCACGTATGGCGCCTGCGCGTGCCGCTCGATCACGGCCCCATCGCCTTCGATGACGCCGTATACGGGCGCGTGAGCTTTCCCGCCGACGTCATGGACGACATGATCCTCGTGCGCACCGACGGGTTGCCCACGTACAATTTCGCTGTGGTCTGCGACGATGCGAACATGGGCATCACGCACGTCATCCGCGGGGACGACCATTTGTCCAACACGCCGCGTCAGATTCTCATCTACGAAGCGCTCGGGCTTTCCGTGCCCACGTTCGCGCACCTGTCCATGATCTTGGGCCCCGACGGCAAAAAGCTCTCGAAGCGCCACGGCGCCACGAGCGTGGAGGAGTACCGCGACCGCGGCTACGTGAGCGATGCCATGGTCAACTTCCTGGCGCTTCTGGGTTGGTCGCTCGACGGCGAGACGACCATCATTTCGCGCAAGGAGCTCTGCCGCGCCTTCGACCTCGACCGCATCACGAAGAAGGACGCCGTGTTCGACGAGGCGCAGCTCGACTGGATGGACGGCGTGTACATCCGCGACATGGGCGCTGCTACCTGGGCCCGTGCCGCGCGCCCCTGGCTTGCGGCCGCCGGTGCCGACGAGGATGCGCTCGACGCGAACCCTGCCTGGGCCGAAAAGCTCTATCCCCTGCTCGCCGAACGCCTCGTGCGCCTCGACGAGATCCCCGGCAAGGTGGCGTTTCTGTTCTGGGGGCCCGAAGTGCGCGACCTCGACGAGAAGTCGGTCGCCAAGGTGCTGCGCAAGGAAGGCGCCCGCGCCGACGAAGCGCTCGCGGCCTGCCGCAGCGTGCTCGCCGATCGAGCCGTCCCCTGGGAGGCCGAGCCCCTCCAGGAAGCGTGCCGCGCGCTCTGCGGCACGCTCGAGATGAAGCCGAAGCTGCTGTTCCAGCCTTTGCGCGTGGCCGTGTGCGGCAACATGGTGTCGCCGCCGCTGTTCGAGAGCATCGAGCTTATGGAGCGCGCCGACGTGCTCGCGCGCATCGATTCGGTCGTCGCGCAGGTGTTCGGAAAGTAGCGCGCCGACATGCACTGAAGCATTGCGCTCTATATCTGAGGCAAGCATCCGTGCTCATACTATGCATATCTATCGCAAAATGGATATTCACTCTAAACAGGAACTGATTTCCTATATTGACGAAAATTAGTCACCGTCCACTTCTTCTGGGGAGGCCCAGCGTATTTTTCGCGCGAACCCTTTTACCGCCTACTTTGAGCCAAGGTCTTCCAGGAAGGCGAGAACGGCTTCGAGCAGCCCCCCGTCGCCTGCGAGCTTGAAGTAGCGCAGCGGAAGGCGCAGCTTGCGCTTGTCGGCAAGGTAGCTCCCCGCTGCGCGACGAATGGAGGTCATCTTGCTGCGCGGGATGTCGATAGGCTCGACCACGAGCTTGCCCGCCGTCACCGACACGAGCCTCACGTGGTGCTCCGCCGCGTACGCCTTGATGCGCGCCTTCGTGAACAGGTTCTTCGCCTCCTGCGGCATGTCGGGGCGCTTGTCCGCCATATCGGCGCAGATATCCTCCACCGCTGCACGTGTCGAAGCGCTCGCGATCTTGCGGTACCACAGCACCCGCTCGTCCGCCGCCGGGATATACTCCTCGGGAAGGAACGTCGATCCCGGCACGTTCACCGTGATGTCGGACAGAGCCGACGGCAGCTGCCCGGCGGCCTTGAGGTCGCCCTCTCGCGTGGCGTTCACGGCCGACGCGAGCATCTGCGCGAACAAGTCGAAGCCGACCACGCTCATGTTCCCGCTTTGCTCGGCGCCGAGCACGTCGCCTGCACCGCGAATCTCGAGGTCGCGCATGGCGATGCGCATGCCGCTCCCCAGATCCTGATGCTCGCCGAGCGCCGTGAGGCGCGCCGTGGCCTCCTCGGTCAAAGGAATGTTGTCGGGAAACATGAAATAGGCGTACGCCTGGGCCGACGAGCGCCCCACCCGGCCTTTGAGCTGGTACATCTGCGCGAGACCGAGCCGTTGGGAGTCCTCGATGATCAGCGTGTTCGTATGCGGGTTGTCGATACCGCTCTCGATGATGGTCGTAGCCACGAGCACGTCGAGCTCGCCTGCCACGAAATCCTCCATAACCCGCTCGAGCGAGTCACGGTCCATCTGCCCGTGGGCAACGCCGATGCGGGCCTCGCCGGCTGCCGCCTGGACGCGCGCGACGGCATCGTCGATCGAGCGCACGCGATTCGACACGTAGTACACCTGGCCTTTGCGGTCGAGCTCGCGCGCAACCGCATCCGCAACGAGGTCGGGGTCCCACTCCCCCACGTGCACCTTCACCGGACGGCGTTCGTCGGGCGGCGTGAGAATCAGCGACATATCGCGCACGCCCGACAACGACATCTGCATGGTACGCGGAATCGGCGTGGCCGAAAGCGTGAGCACGTCAAGGTGCTCGCGCATGTTCTTCAGCTGCTCTTTGTGGCCCACACCGAAACGCTGCTCCTCATCGATGATGACAAGCCCCAAATCATGCGGGTTTACGTCGCGCGAGAGCAGACGATGCGTGCCCACGAGCACCGATACGTCCCCCTCGGCGAACCCGGCGAGCGCGCGCTCCTGCTGCGCGGGCGTGCGGAAGCGCGAGAGCACTTCCACGCTCACGCCGAACGGGTCGAAGCGCTCCTTGAAGTTGGTGTAGTGCTGCTGAGCGAGAATCGTGGTGGGGCACAGCACCATGACCTGCTTGTCGTCCTGCGTGGCCTTGAACGCCGCGCGTAAGGCCACCTCCGTCTTCCCGAATCCCACGTCGCCGCAGATCAGGCGGTCCATCGGACGGGCGGACTGCATGTCGGCCTTCACATCGGCTATGGCGGCCAGCTGGTCGGGCGTCTCCTGGTACGGGAACGCCTCCTCCATCTCGCGCTGCCAGGGCGTGTCGGGGCCGAACCGGAACCCCTGCACCGCCGCACGGCGCGCGTACACGTCCACAAGATCGAACGCGAGCTTCTTCGTCGCCTTGCGCGCACGGGAGAGCGCACGCGACCAGTCCGAGGTGTTCAGGCGCGTCAGACGCGGGTCCGACCCCTCGGGACCCACGTAGCGCGTCACGCGGTCGAGCTGTTCGACCGGTACGTAGAGCTTGTCGCCGTCAGCGTACTCGAGCAGCAGGTAGTCACGGCTCGTACCGTCCACCTCCCGGCGGACGAGCCCCGTGAAGTGCGCGATTCCGTGCGCCGCATGCACGACGTAGTCGCCCGGCTTGTAGGGGAACGTGATATCGGTCACATCGACACGCCTGCTCGGACGCGCAGCGGAGGCCCCCTGCGTGTCCGAAAGGCTCACCATGGCGAGATGGGCTGCGGGGATGATCATACCGAGGGGAATCTCCACGTCGACCACGTTCACCACGCCGCGCGCGAGCCTGCGGGCGCGCAGTACGGCAAGCTCGGACTCGTCGGATACGCGTGCCGCCGCCGTACGCGAGAGCGCCGTCGCGCGCCGCGCGCCCGTCGTGGCACGAGGCTCCCCGAGAGCGCCCCCGCCGCCCGCTCCGCTCGGCTGCACGGGCGCACCCGTACCGGCACCGACGGCAGTCCCGTCCCGCCCGACAGCTCCGTCCCGCCCGTCGGCATCCCCCGGTTCGCCCTCGAGCACGTCAAGACGCTCCTGGATGGGCAGCCCCTGCTCGACGAAAGCGAGCTTCATGTCCTGCCGCGCGCGGAAGTTCGGCGCCGAGAACACCACGGTGTAGCGATCGTCTATGAGCGAGCGCAGCCGTCCGAACAGCTTGTCGGGATGCCCCGCCACCTCCACGCGCTTGACCGGAAGCTCGGCGTCGGTCGAGGCGCCTGCGCGCATGATGGACACGTACGTAGCGCGCGGCCCCTTCCCGAAGTCGAGGGACGCGGCGTCGGCGTAGAGCCCGTCGAGGGCGCATCCCGTGCCCTTCGCCTCGGCGCGCACTTCCTCGAGCGCATGCGCGGCATCGTCGAACAGGGCACGGGGCTCCACGAGGGCGGTAAGCGTCCTCGGACCCGCGTACGCCCCGAGCGTGACCGGCTCGTCGTACAGGTACGGAAGCAGCGCGCAGGCCCCGTCGAAGCGCAGGCCCCCTTCGAGCTGTTCGAGCAGGTCGCGCAAGAACGGGTTCGTGCGCGCGGGGCGCTCGAGCTGGCTTGCCGCCCGCAGGCGGGCGGCCTCGGTGCAGGCGAATTCACGCACCGGGAACACCTCGACGCGCTCGAGCGCCGCTATAGTCTGCCCCGTCGACAAAACGATGCGGCGAATCTCGTCGAGTTCGTCGCCGAAGAAGTCGAGACGCACCGGATACGGCAGGTTGCCCGGGTACACATCCACCACGCCGCCCGTCACGCAGAACGTGCCCGGACCCTCGAGCTGCCCCGCGTTGTCGTAGCCCATCCCCTCGAGCGCGCGGGCCACGTCCTCGAACGCGTTCAGCGCACGCCCGGCGGGAGCGGGGATGTCGGCCAGCTCCCGACCTGCGACGAACGTCAACGGTTCGTGCGCTCCCGCTACAGGCGGGGCGATCGTGCGCAGAAGCGAGCGGGCGCTCGCCACCACCACGACGTCGCGGCCCTTCGCAAGCGCACAGGCGCCCTCGAGACGACGCGCGACCGTTTTGGGGTTCGCCGGCTTCTTCGAGAACGGTCGGTCGGCGCGCTCGGGATAGAACAGCACCCGCCCCTCGCCCAGGTAGGCCGTAATGCTGCGCGCGAACGCCACCGCCGCGTCCTCGCCCGCCACGACCGCAAGCGTCGGCTGGGGAGAGCGCGCGAAGCGAGCCGCCACCATGAACGGCCGCGCCGAAGCGGCGACGCCGAGCGCGGCATCGCCTCCGGCATCGAGCTTGCCCCAGAACGGGTCGAGCGCGCCCGAGCGCTCGAGGGCGTATGTCAGCGAATCGATGAGCACGGCTGTCCTTTCCCACGCAAAAAAGGGCGGTTTCCGCCCGGTCTCCGCCTGAAACCCCATGATACCCTCGCTCCATCTACGAGGGCAGCGGCTTAGACCATGCCCGGTCTCCGTCCGAAACCCCATGATACCCTCGCCCGGCCCGAGCGCGCGGACGGAAGGCGAACTACTCGATGGACTTCAAACTCTCCACCATGGAGATGCTGCGCAGCTTCCCGCGCATGGACACGGCGACTACGGCCGCGAACACGAGGGTCAGCAGGAACGAGGCCGCGTAGCTGAA
>CAUVMU010000053.1:0-7962 GCA_963552775.1 uncultured Eggerthellaceae bacterium
GGGCTGTGCTTGCGGGTACGGCAGTAATCCTCGAGCTGCTTCTTCGTCAGCACCTGTTCTTTGTTCTTCTTCACATCGACGACGGTCACGCGCTCCGTGCACGAGTAGCACGGATCAATCGAACCCACGATCAGGGCCGCGTCGGAAATGGTGTTACCGCGGAACATGTAGCGCAAAACGGGCCAGTTGCTGTACGTCGACGCCTTCGCGCGCCAACGATAGCACTTCTGGTTGTCGCCGATCATCGACCAGTGGACGTCTTCGCCACGCGGGGCCTCGGTCCAGCCGAGCGCAGACGTGCGCGGCACGATGTCGAACTTGTCGTTGAGAACCGGGCCTTCGGGCAAGTCGGCGCTCAGCAGCTCCTCGATGATGTCGAGGCTGTCGAGCACTTCGCCGACGCGCACGAGCGTGCGGCCCTTGACGTCGTTCGTGTCCTGCGTGATAGCCTTATGCTTGTCGGCGATGTAGCTGTAACCGTCGAACGGATGTATCCAGCGCACGTCGCGGGCGAAGCCGCTGCCGCGCACGAGCGGGCCGACCGGGCTGTAGTCGCGGGCGATCTTCGGATCGAGAATGCCCACGTTCGCCGCTCGGTTGATGAAGTTCGGCGTGGAGAGCAGTTCGGCGACCAGACGGTCCACGTCGTCTCGCAGCTCGGCTACGTACTTGAGCGTTGCGATCTTCTGCGCCGCCAGGATGTCACGGCGCACGCCGCCGATCAGGTTCAATCCGTAGGTTTTGCGGGCACCTGTCAGCATCTCGGCCAAATCCATCGACTTCTCGCGCACGCGGAAGAAGTGCTGGAATCCGGTGTCGAAGCCGCAGAAGTGGCAGACGAGGCCCAGGTTGAGCATATGGGAGTGCAAGCGCTCCGTCTCCAGGACGATAGCGCGGATGTACTGGGCGCGCAGGGGAACCTCGATGCCCTGCGCCCGCTCGATCGTCTCCGCATAGGCGACGGAATGCGCGAACCCGCAGATGCCGCATATGCGTTCAGCCAGAAACGGGACGCTGTCGTAATCCATGCGCGCCTCGGCGCACTTCTCCATGCCGCGGTGCACGAAGAACATGCGATAGTCGGCGTCGATGATCTCCTCGCCCTCGACGTACAGGCGGAAGTGCCCGGGCTCGTCGGACGTAATGTGCATGGGGCCCATGGGCACGGTCGTCGTCTCGTGCTCGCCCGTATCCTTCAAAAAGCGGTAGTTCTCGATGTCGCTGACCGGGGCGGGACGGAAGCGGTAGTCCATCGAATCCTTGCGCAGCGGGTAGATTCCCTGCGGCCAATCGTCGGGAAGCACGAGGTTGCGGTCGTCTATGATGCCTATGGCGCGCAGGCCGAACATATCCTGCACCTCGCGCTCGCTCCACACCGCCGCGGGCACCTTCGCCGACACGGCGTAGAACTCGCACGTGTCGGCAGGCACCTCCACCCGGACCGTGAGCATACAGCGATCCTCCTCCTCCATGGAGAGGATGTAGTACAGGGCGAACATCCCGTTGAAGGGACGCTCGTCGTTGCCCACCATGACCGGCATCCAGCCGCCGCGCTGGTAGTACAGGTACTCAATGACCACCGGGGCCGAATCCCCCCGTACGGTCACGACCGGCTGATCGGGCGTTTCCCACGATTCGTCCAGCACGGCACCTGGGAAACGGTCCTTGGCAGCTTGGATATGGGACTCCCCCTTGCGCAGGGTGTTCTTCTTGTTTTTCATCATCGGTATCTCCTCCGGCTCCCTGCTAATCGGTGAAGTTGACGTTAGCGATGCCGCCGAGCAGCGACCCGGAATCGAGCGGATCGACGTCCTGCTGCATCACGATGCTCGTAGCGCTGTCGACTCCCGTGAGAACGGGCTGAGGAAGCGCAACGCCGAACCACAGGATGACCGCCGCCAGGATGACCTCGGGAACGATGGCCATGAGCGGCACGTCGCCCTTCTCGACGGTATCGGGAGCATGCCCGAAGACCGCCTGGGCTACCACGTGGACACAGGCGGCGACGACGACCGTCAACGCCAGGGCGAACACGACGATCAGCCACAGGTACCCGCCGTCGATGCCGGCCACGAACGCGCCCATCTCGGACGTGAACATGGCGAACGGGGGGAAGCCCGCAAGGGCGAAGAAGCCTACGGCCATGAGCACGGCCGTCTTCGGGGCGACCTCGAGCACGCCCGAAATCTTGTTCAGGTCGCGCGTGCCGAACTTCATGAGCACGTTGCCCGAGATGCAGAACAGAAGCGCCTTGGTGAAGCCGTGGAACACGCAGTGCAGCAGCGCGGCGGCAACACCGATGGGCCCTCCGAAGCCCAGGCACAGCACCACGATGCCGATGTTCTCGCAGGAGTGGTAGGCGAGCTTGCGCTTAAGGTCGTCCTGCAAGTACACGGACAGCGCCGCGATGACGACGGAGAGCGCCCCGAGCGCGATGAGGATGGTTTGGGGGTACGTTGCTCCCAAACACCCGACGGCCAGGATGTAGAACCGTATGATAACGAGCACCGCGCACTTCAGAAGCACGCCGGAGAGCAGGGCGGACACGGGGCTGGGAGCCTCGGAGTGGGCGTCGGGCAGCCACGTGTGCATGGGGAACAAACCGGCCTTCGTGCCAAAACCCACCACGATGAACGTGAAGGCGATGGCCATGACGGCCGGGTCGAGCTTATCGGCGTGCGGCACGATGGCCGTCCAGAACGCGGCCTGCGTGTTGTCCTCGAGCACCTGGGCGGCGTTCGCGTACACGAGCAGCGTGCCGTACAGACCGAAGGCCACGCCCGACGTGCACACGATCACGTACTTCCAAGCCGCCTCGAGGGCGAGCCTGGTCTGGTAGGCTCCCACCAGAAACACCGTGGCCAGCGTCGTCGCCTCGATGCAGATCCACATCATGATGATGTTGTTGGACAGAGCCGAGAGCAGCATGGTGAACAGGAACAGGCTGAAGAACGAGTAGTACGTCTTCACCTGACCGGCCTTCATGGCCCCCGATTCGACATCGTGCTGGATGTAGGGAATCGAGAAGATGCCCACCAGGCTGCCGATGACCGCGATAAGGGCTACGAACACGCTCGAGAGCGCGTCGAGGCGGAACCACATGCCCCCCGTCATGATGGTCTGACCGGTTATGAACTCCTGGAACACCAGGTACAGGCCGAGCACGAGCACCGAGGCGATCGAGACCACGTGAACGCTCTCGTACGCGTACTGAGGAACCGATTTGGAAGGGAGCAGCGCCATGATAATCGTCGCAAGGAGCGGCAATACCATCAACGCTATGAGCAACGTCGACAAATCCATGATATCACCTATCCTTTCAGTTCCATGAGGTCTTGCGCGTCGAGCGTATGCGCCGTACGGTAGATTTTCAGAGCCACGAGCGCCATGATGACCACGGCGAACACGGCATCGGTCGCCACGCCCGTCTCAACGAGGCCCGGCACCGAAGGCGCGAGCAGGGCAAGCGTCACATGCGAGCCGTTCTCCATAAGGCAGTATCCGAAGATCTGCTTCATGATATTGCGCTGTGAGACGATGCAGGTCAGACCGATGAAGAAGTGCGCGAGCGAAATGGCGAGTGCCGGATGGACCTCAGCGGCCGTAGGAAGCGAGATGCTCATGACGGCCAGATAGCATACCACCAGCTCGACCACGACCAGAAGCACGCATCTCACGGGCGTCAGCTTCGTGGGAAGCACCTCGTCGGGGTTGTCGAGCTTCTTGATGGTGTAGAGCATGATGCTCGGCACGAGAACGACCTTCGTCACGAACGCAGAGCCCGACCACAGGTACAGATCCTGCGACCCAGTCGTTATGGCGAGCGTGAGGAACATCGACACGAGCACGAGCGACTGCGCGGCGTACATGAACGCCGCCGTGCGCAGCTTGCGCGAGAGCACGACCAGCGTCGAGGTGATGACCAGGACGCAGCCGAGCAAGTTGACCACTACATAACCTGTTTCCATTATCTGCCCCTCCTAACCAAGCCACGCAGCCGCGATGAAGCTGGAGCAGAACGTCATGACGATCAAGAAGACGAACACGGCCGCCATCGCCTTGGGCAGAGGCGCCGCCTTGGCGACAACCTCGCTCGGCTCTCCGAACAGCACGCTGCCGATCCACTTGAGGAACCACATGAAACACACGACGGTCTCGATGAGCGCCACGACGACGATGAACATGAGCGGCCCGTTGTTCGCAGCCGTCACGAACCCGCCTGCGAAGATGTAGAACTTCGAGAAGAAGGCGTTCATGGGCGGACAGCCGGCGATGGCGAGCGCCGCAACGCCGAATCCGACGCCGAGCAGCGGGTTCTTCTTCAGAACGCCGCGCAACTGGGGCAGCATGCGCGTGCCCATGATGGTGCTGAACGCGCCGGCGACCAGGAAGAACAGCGTCTTGGCCCACGCGTGGTTGAAGATGTGCATAACGCCGCCGTCGAACGCCATGCCGCTCCCGAAGATGTAGAAGCCGAAGCCTAGAAACACGTAGGACAGCTGGCTGATGGTCGAGAAGGCCAAAAGCCTCTTCATATCCTTCTGCGGCAGGTACATGAGGAAGGCGAACACGCAGGTGGCGATTCCGCCGATGACCACGACCCAGCCCACGGTCTCGGAAACCGGGCCGGCCACGATGAGGGCGCGGGCGAACACGCACACGCCCACCTTGACCATGGAGGCGCCGTGCAAGTACGCCGACACGGGCGTCGGAGCGTTCATGGCCGAAGGGAGCCACATATAGAACGGCAGCTGAGCCGACTTGCCCCAGGCTGCGAACAGGATAGCCAGAAGCACGAACGTCTTCCAGTTCGGGGCGAGCGAGGCAATGGCCGTAAGCTCGAACGTGCCGGTCTGAGCGTAGAGCGTTGCGGCCGCCAAAAACAGTCCGAGCGAGCCGACGTGTGTGACGATGAGGGCCTTCATAGCCGACTTGCGGGCGATCTCGGTGTCGTAGTACCCGATGAGCGCCCAGGAGCACGCACCGGTGACCTCGAAGAACACCAGCTGCCCGATGATGGTGGAGCTGTAGACGAGCCCCGCCATCGCGGCGATGAAGATGATCATGAAGGCGTAGAAGCGCCGACGCGGCTCATCGGGATGCTCGCGGTTCTCGGGCGTAAGATAGGCTGTCGAATAGATGCTCACGCACAATCCGATGATGACGAACGTCGGGGCGAGCAGCACGCTCACCTTGTCGAACACGAAGCCCATGATGGGCACGCCGCCGAACGAGAGCCACGTGAACGTCTGGGCCTCCATCGACGTCGTGGAGAACAGTGCCGCCACGAGCAGCGTTCCGAGCGAGGCGATCACGGCGCCGCCGATGCACAGCGCCTTGTCCGCCTTGCGCGGCGATACGATGATAAGAAGGGCGCACACGAAGGGTATGAGGACCGTTGCAGCAGCGAGAGTCAGCATAGTCATGTTCCATTCCCCCTTTCGTTAGATGCCCAGTACGCAGAACGCGAAGGCGCAGACTGCGATAACGACGACGAACCAGGTTTGGCGACCGGTCAGCTTCCAGCGGACGCGGCAGACCACGTTCTCGATCACCATGGTAATCAGCAAAATGACGGCCATCTTGCCCAAATAGACCAGCGTGCCGATCGCGGTGCCGGCGAAGCTGAGGTCCACCGAACTACCGAACGGGATGAAGATGGCGATGAACAGGCTCGCCACGATAGCCTGCTTCATGGGGAGAGCCAGGTGCATCATAGCCAGCGACGGGCCGGAGAGCTCGGAGAGCGGACCTTCCTGAAGCTCCTGCTCGGCTTCGGCGAAGTCGTAGGGGAGCTTGCCCATTTCGATGTAGCAGGCGGCCGCGAACGCGATGCCGGCGATGACGAACGCCAGCGGGCTTTGGATCTGGCCCGCGCCCACCATCTGGCCCATCTCGCCGATATTCGTCGTTCCGCACGAAAGAGCGGCCACGAACAGGGCCAACATGAGCGACGGCTCCACGAGCGTGCCCACGAGCAGTTCGCGCACGCCACCGGTACCTGCGTAGGACGAACCCGAGTCGATGCCCATGAGCGAGAAGAAAAAGCGCGGCAGGGCCATGAGGTAGATGATCAGGATAGCGTCCCCCAGAAACGGAATCGGGCAGAACCGCGTCGCCATGGGCATGCCCATGGCCAGAACGATCATCGCGCCCATGAACAAAGGCGGCGTTATCTTCGAGACGTTGCTCGAATGGTTGCTGTGCACGTCCTGGCGCTTGAGCAGCTTCGCCAGATCGTAGTAGTCCTGGAAGACGCTCGGACCGCGGCGCGTGTGCATCTTGGCGCGGAAACGGCGCGCGATGCCGGATACGAGCGGGGCGAGCAGCACCAAGAGGATGCCCTGCACCAAAGCGATTACGATTTGCATGATTTCGATTTCAGCCATGACCGACACCCCCTAAATAACCGTGACGGCCAGCACGAGGAACACGACGAGCGCGACCACGACGTACATGATGTACACGCGGAAGTCGCCGCCTTCCAGCTTGCTCGACAGGGTTCCAAGCCAGTGGACGAACTTGCCCGTCGGTTCGACCAGAGCAACATCGCCCCAGTTCTGAGCGGATTCAGTCCACTTCGACAGGCTTTCGAACATCACCCTGCACGCGTTGCTGTTCGCCGACAGGCTGTCGCGCAGCGCGTAGAAGGGTCGCCAGAACATCTTCACCTGAGCACCGTAGCTCGTGGCGATGAGCGGCATATCGGCCGTGGGGTGGTAACCGCAAGCCCACGGATCGGGAGCCCAGGACTCGCCGCCCGTGCTCTTGGCCTTGATGATGCCCCACGGCACGAAGACGGCGGCGATGAGCAGCACAGCTACGAGCGGCGTGGATATGGCCGCATCGATGACCGGGTTGACCAGCAGCCCGCCGCCGGCCGCGTCGATGGCGGCCTGCCCGGCCGTCGCAGCCACAGCTGCGGTGAGCGCCGGCACGATCCACGGAGCCCCGATGCCGAGCACGACGCAGACGGCGGCGAGCAGGACCATCGAGAACTTCATGGGAGCGGGAACCTCTTTGGCGTTCGCGGCTTTTTCAGAGCGGGCCCTTCCCAGAAACGTCACACCGTAGGCTTTGACGAAGCAGGTCACGGCAAGAGCGCCGGTGATGGCCAGCATGACCGTGCAGAACGCACAGACCAGCTTGATCAGCGGGTCGCCGCCCATGGCCGCGGTAATGAGGCCCTGGTAGGTAAACCACTCGGACACGAAGCCGTTCAGCGGAGGAATGGCCGAAATGGCCAGCGATCCGATGAGAAAGCACACGGCCGTCGTCGGCATGATATGCCGCAAGCCGCCGAGCGATTCCATGTCGCGCGTTCCGGTAGCGAACAGCACCGAGCCCGCGCCGAGGAACAGCAGGCCCTTGAACATCGCGTGGTTGATGAGGTGGAACAGCCCGGCGAGCAGACCGAGCACCGTGAGGATGGGCGCATCCACCGCAGCGCCGACGAGGGCGACGCCCACGCCGAGCAGGATAATGCCGATGTTCTCGACGGAGTGGTAGGCCAGAAGGCGCTTGATATCGTGTTCGGAAAGCGCGTAGGCCACGCCGAGCACCGAGGAGATCGCACCGAACAGCAGCACGGTCAGGCCCCACCACAGCTGGCAGTCGGAAGCGCCGAGCAGGTCGAAGGCCACCTTCACGATACCGAAGATGCCGATTTTGATCATGCCGCCCGACATGAGCGCCGAAACGTTGGACGGAGTGGCGGGATGCGCCATGGGCAACCAGGAGTGGAACGGAATCATACCGGCTTTGAATCCGAAGCCGAAGAACGCGAGCACGAAGCACAGAGAAGCGATTCCCGGGGCGAACTCGGTCGCGCGGAACACCGCGAAATCGAAGCTGCCCGTCATGCCCGCCATGGTCAAGAACGAGACCATGATCATGAAGAAACCCACGTGGGCCATCACGAAGTACATGAAACCGCCCTTGATGGAGGCCTCGTTCTGCTCC
>CAUVMU010000054.1:0-7904 GCA_963552775.1 uncultured Eggerthellaceae bacterium
GGCGAGCAAGACGCTGCCTTTCGACGGAGAATGGGTGGAAGCGGGAGCCTTGAAGATGGGGAAACCCACCGGCTGGACCTTCACCTTCGGCAAAGCCGAATCAGGCGAAGGTTACGCCTCCGTTGACATAGAATCGGCGGATGGGAGCATGCGGGTTCGTGTCGGCTATTCCGAAAGCGAGAACGTGGGTTCGGACGACGGTTCCCTGGAAAAGAAGGTCCGACTCCAGCTCACCGAAGCCGAATACGCCTCCGCAGTCTTCGACCGCGTCGAAATCAACGGGCTCACCTTTGCAAGAGCGGTCTATAGGGACCGTTCGGGCGACGCGCCGACGCTCTACTTCTATACGACGGGGCATGACAGCAACGGAAAAGCAGCTGAGGTGACCATAACGCTGCTCGGCTCCTACCAGGAATCCGATCTAGTCCAGAAAATCGCGAACAGCGTGAACGTCACCCTACCTGAGAACCTGGAAGCCGTCAAGAACACGATCGTCGACTTCGAGGCCGCGCCGGGCGGACCCGTCGAGCTTACAGCCGTCAAGATTGCAACGCCTGATAGATGGAGCGTCGAATCTGCAGACGACCGTTCGGCCGAATTCAAAACGGAATCTGTTCTGGGCTCCGTAAACGTGCACGCCTACGATACGGCTACGTTCCAAACCTCGGAAGAATGGTCGGAGAAGTACAACAGCAACCACGGTGGAGGGCTGACCGTTACCCGGGAAACGATAGGCTCTATCAAGTACTACCGGCTCGATCCCGCTGACGACCAGTTCATTCTGCTCGCCGATTCGCCCGATGGCTCCATGCGCATCGAGGTCCGGGGCATGCACTGCACCCTCGATGAGGCGCAGGACCTCCTCGAGGCCATCGCGTTCAAGTAGGATTGCGCGCAGCCGAAGCCGACCACGCTGCGATTTCGCAAAGTCCGACTCTGAGACGCGCCGCAGCGGCGAACCATTGATTGCTAACTCGGAATGCAAAGCGGGACCCGCAAAATCGCGGGCCCCGCTTTCAGTTCGTTCTCAGGTGCGCAAAGCGCGCTTCGCGCTATTCGGCAGCAGGAGCCTCCTCGGCGGCCCCGGCAATAGGAGCCTCCTCGGCAGCTTCGGCAGCAGGAGCTTCCTCAACAGCCTCGGCAGCAGGAGCCTCGGCCTCGACAGCGGCCTTAGCAGCAGCCTCACCCTCGGCAGCCTTGTCGCGACCGCCGCGCTTGCGGGCCGGACGCTCTTCGGGCTGAACCGTTTCGTCGATCGCGATCTCGATGCCGAGCTCGGCGGCAGCGGCCTTCATGGACAGGGAAATGCGGCGACGCTCGGGGTTGATCTCCATGACCTTGACCTTGACCTCGTCGCCCACTTTGACGACCTGGGCCGGCGTCTCGATGTGACGCGGCGCCATTTCGGAGATATGCACGAGACCCTCGGTGTTCTCGCTGAGCGCAACGAACGCGCCGAACGGAACGACCTTGGTCACCTTGCCGTCGACGATGGTACCGACCGGGTAGGACTCGACGAGCTTGACCCACGGATCGGGCGTGGTCTGCTTCAGGCCGAGCGAGATGCGCTCGCGGGCAAGGTCGACGTCGAGAACCTCGACCTCCACTTCCTGGCCAACCTTGACGACCTCGGAAGGATGGTTGACGTGGTTCCAGGAAAGCTCGGAGATGTGCACCAGGCCGTCGATGCCGCCGAGATCGACGAACGCGCCGAAGTCGACGATGGAGGACACGGCGCCCTTGAGACGCATGCCCTTGGACAGTTTGGCGAGGATTTCGGCGCGCTCGTTCTTGCGGCCCTCCTCAAGCAGCACGCGGCGGGAAAGCACCACGTTGTTGCGGTTGCGATCCATCTCAATGATGCGGGCTTCCAGCTCGGTGCCCATGTACATGTCGAGGTCCTTCACGCGGCGCAGGTCCACGAGCGACGCGGGCAAAAAGCCGCGCAGACCGATGTCGAGGATGAGGCCGCCCTTGACGACTTCGATAACCTCGCCGGTGACCGGCTCGCCGGCCTTGAACTTCTCCTCCACCGAAATCCAGGCGCGCTCGTACTCGGCGCGCTTCTTGGAGAGGATCAGGCGCCCGTCCTTGTCTTCCTTCTGGAGCACGAGGGCTTCGATCTTGTCGCCGACGGTGACCAGATCGGACGGGTCGGCATCCTTGCGGATGGACAGCTCGCGGGAAGGAATGACGCCCTCGCTCTTGAATCCGATGTCAACGAGAACCTCGTCACGTTCAATCTTGACGATGGTGCCGTCAACCAGGTCGCCTTCGTCGAATTCGGTGAGGGTTCCATCGATCATAGCGTTCATCTGCTCATCGGAGATGTCGCTGAAGTCGATGATGGACGGGTTTTTGATCTCGGTCAAAACGGACCCCTTTCAACTTTCTTTTCGGGGACCCGTCAACATGATTGATTGCTGTGTTCTCCATGTTCGCTTAGGCATAAGCTGGCCGATGGGGCCGTGCAACAAACATGTCTCGGGGGCCAATAGTTCCGCTTACGAAAGCCTCATAAGCTTTGACAGTATAGCACGCTGATTTCGTGTGACTGCGAGGTTTTTCGCGGCCTGCGTTTTTTCGTCACGAACTGCCAGGCTGAAGACGGCTGAAAGCGAGCAACCGCCCCAACAACGGGTCATATAGCGCTTCCGTCGGCACGACGCGGCGATTGCGGCGTGAGTTTCCCCGATTCGATTAACCCGGACGATCGGCTTTTGCCGATGCGGTGCGCGGCGATTACGGCAACGAGCGCCGCGCACCGCCATCACCGTCCCGTCACTGCAATCGTTACAGCCGTCCCATGATGGAATCGCACACGCCGCGCTCATCAAGGCCGATCGCTTCCATGAGCTGCGCCGGCGTACCGTGGGGAACGAACCGGTCGTCGATGCCCAGCACGAGCACGGGCGTGGTCGCACCGATACGCGCAAGCATGTCGAGCACGCCCTCTCCTGCCCCTCCGCACTTCACCCCGTCTTCAAGCGTGACCACGAGCTTCGTCTGGGCGGCATGCTCGACCGCATCGTGGTCGATGGGCTTGGCCCAGCGCATGTCAACCACTCGCGCGTCGACCCCCTGTTCCGCCAGCAGGTCCGCCGCCTTCAGGGCGGTTTGCACCATGCTGCCGAACGCAAGGATGGCAATATCCTCGCCGTCGCGGCGGATATCTCCCTTTCCGTACGGCATAATTTCAGGCTGATCAGGCAGCTCGAGCCCTTGAACCGAACTGCGCGGGTAGCGCACGGCGACGGGGCCGCCGAGCTCGAGCGCAGTATGAAGCGCGCTCACGAGCTCGACCTCGTTGGAGGGCGCGATGACGCGCATATGGGGAATCATGCGCATGTAGGCGATATCGAACATGCCGTGGTGCGTCGGCCCGTCGGCGCCCACCAGGCCTGCGCGATCGATGGCGAACACGACGTCGAGCTTGCTCAGCGCAGTATCGATCACGATCTGGTCGATAGCGCGCTGCAAGAACGTCGAGTAGATGGCCACGACCGGCTTCATGCCCGCGAATGCGAGGCCCGAGGCCATACCTACGGCATTTTCCTCGGCGATACCCACGTCAAAAGCCCGATCGGGGAACGCATCAAAGAAAGGGTCGAGACCGGTGCCGCCGCGCATGGCGGCTGTGATGGCTACGATACGCTCGTCTGCGCGCGCCTCGGCCACGAGCGCCTTACCGAACACGCTCGTATACGACGGGGCTCCGGCATCCTTCTTGATATCGGCGCCCGATTCGATATCGAACGGCCCCACGCCATGGAAGCGCACGGGGTCGTCCACGGCCGGCTTGTATCCGGCCCCCTTGCGCGTGACCGCATGGACCATAACGGGGCCGTCCGCTTCGAGTGCGGTCGCGAGGATATCCTTAAGCGAATCGATGTTGTGCCCGTCAACCGGCGGCGTGCACAAAATGCCGAGCTGCTCGAAGATCATGGTGGACTGGGGCAGCACGAACTGCTTCATGGAGTCCTTCATGCTGCGGCCGAAGTTCACGAGCGTCTGCCCCACGGCCCCGCCGCTTTCAAGACGCTCCTGGGCGGTATCGCGCACCTGGCGGTACTTCGCCGAAGAGCGCAGCGCCCCCAGATGCCGCACCAGGCCGCCCACGTTGCGCGATATGGACATCTCGTTGTCATTCAATATGATGACCAGGGGAAGCTGCATCTGGCCGATGATGTTGAGCGCCTCGAATGCCATGCCGCCGGACAGACCGGCATCGCCGATCAGAGCCACCACCTTCTCCGTGCCGCCGCGTAGCTCGCGAGCTTTCGCCAGACCGAGCGCAATGGAGAGCGAATCGGAAGCATGACCCGAGGGGTGCACGTCGTGCGGGCTCTCATCGGGACGCGTGAACCCCGAGATACCGCCGAACGTACGCAGCGTGGAGAACCCCTTCAAGCGCCCCGTGACCAGCTTGTGCGCGTACGCCTGATGCCCTACGTCGAACACGAACTTGTCACGCGGGCTATCGATGAGGGAATGAACGGCCAGGATGATTTCGACCGCACCGAGCGACGAAGCCACATGCCCGCCCGTTTTGGCCGAAACCGAAACGATTTCCTCGCGAATCTCCCATGCCAATATCTCAAGCTCGTCGTTGCTGAGCAGCTTGAGATCGGACGGAGAAGAGATACAGTCGAGAATACGTTCAGCCATGGAGGCCTCCTGGTACGGCCGGCGCGGAACCGGCCGTTTCGGTCGCTGCGTCCACCGCCGTCGGGGCAGCCCTGCCAGCAGCGGGGTCTAACGGCGCGGGAGCGGCGGATGCTTCAAGGGAACCCCGCTCTTGAGGGAGGTCGATGTCGGCCTCGAGCAAGTCGCTTGCGCGCAAACCCAAGGTAACGGCCTCTTCGTACAGCGCCAGGGCGTCGTCGAGCGGCAGATCGTCGTCGCTTACAGCCTCGACGATGGCATCGAGGCGCGCCTTCACGGCATCGAAGGTTTCAAGGTCCTCGCCAGCCATGCGTTTACTCGCCGCCTGCAAGAACAGGGGATTCGGAAGAGACGGCCGATTCTCCGGCAGGAGCAGCATCGACGGGCTCGTTCCCCGCTTCGGCGCCGGCGGTCCCATCGCCGGCTCCGTCAGCAGCCGCCTCCGCAGCCGCCTCGGCCTCGAGCTTGAGCGCAATGCGACCGAGCACACCGTTGACGAAGCGCGACGACTCGTCTTCCCCACCGTACGCCTTGGCCAACTCGACGGCCTCGCTGATGGTCACTGAAATCGGAACCGCGTCGACGTAGAGCATCTCATAGGTCGCCAGCCTCAGAATAGCCCGGTCGACCACGGGCATGCGGTCGATAGCCCAGTTCTCCGATGTGGAGGCCAGATAGTCGTCGAGCGCAACTCGATGTTCGTGCACGCCGCGCACGAGCGCTTCCGCATACGCGGGAAATTCCACGTCATCGGCAGGATAGGTTCCCTCTTCGACGATGCGGACCACATCCCGCTCGGTGATGTCGCTCGAATACAGCAGGGCAAGGGCCGACTCGCGAGCGCAGCGGCGCTCGTGCTTTTTCGCTTTCGGTGCCATAGAAGGAAACGTTCCTCTTTCGTTAGTTTGCGAACTGGATGCCGTCGATATACACGTCGATGGCGCTCACGGATGCGCCCACCTGGCCGTTCACGGCATCGGCGATGGATTCGCGCACCTTGGCGGCCAAATCGGGCAGCACGTGCCCGTAATATACCTCGATGCGCACCGTGATATGCAGGCTCTCGTCCTCGCCCACTTCCACCTCGATGCCCTGCGTCGAAGGCTTCGAGGCGAACATGGAGCGCAACCCGCCGACGGCGGACGACCCGATACAGGCCACGCCCTCGACCTCTTTGGCGGCAATGGACACGATGGTCTCGACGACGCTCGGCGCAATAGCCATGCCGTCAACGTTCAAATCGCTCATAGCAAATCTCCCATCTGGGTTTCGATGAAATCGGTCGTGGCGTCCCCTGCGCAGAATACCGCGTTTTCGAGCACCTGGCGATGGAACGGAATCGTCGTCTTGATGCCCTCGATCGCAAATTCGTCAAGCGCGCGGCGTCCACGCGCGAGCGCTTCCTCGCGCGTGGACGCGTGCACGATGACCTTGGCCACGAGCGAGTCGTAGTAAGGCGAGATGCGCGTACCGGCGCGCACGTAGCTTTCCACGCGCACGCCCGGACCCGCCGGAGACTCGAACCGCGTGACCGTGCCGGGGCAGGGGCGGAAGCCCGCATCGGGGTCCTCGGCGTTGATGCGGAACTCGATGGCGTGGCCGAACGGGCTGAACGGTGCCTGGGACGCGCAGCTCATGGGCTCGCCCGCCGCGATGCGCAGCTGCTCCTTGATGATATCGACGCCGGTGATGGCCTCGGATACCGGATGCTCCACCTGAACGCGCGTGTTCATCTCCATGAAGTAGAAGCGGCCGTCGGGCGCGAGCAAAAACTCGATGGTCCCGGCGTTGCGGTACCCGGTAGCGCGCACGGCCTTCGCGGCGGCCACGCTCATGGCCCGGCGCAGGTCCTCGCTGAGCGCGGGAGATGGAGCCTCCTCGATGAGCTTCTGGTGACGACGCTGAACCGAGCAGTCGCGCTCGCACAGCGAGATGTTGTTGCCGAAGTCGTCAGCGAGCACCTGCACCTCGACATGCCGCGGACGAAGCACGAGCTTTTCCAGGTAGACGCCGTCGTTTCCGAACGCCGCGCCGGCTTCGGCCCGGGCGGCCTTGTACTGGGCCTCCAGTTCGGAAGGGTGATGCGCCTCGCGCATGCCCTTGCCGCCGCCGCCCGCCGTAGCCTTGATGAGCACAGGATAGCCCACCGAGTCGGCGAACGCACGGGCCTCCTCGACCGTATCCATGCAGCCGTCGGAGCCCGGGACCGTAGGGACCCCGCACATCTTCATGGTCTCGCGCGCAGAGCTTTTATCGCCCATACGCTCGATGCATTCGGCCGACGGGCCGATGAACACGAGGTCGTTGTCGGCGCATGCGCGCGCAAAATCCGCGTTTTCGGCCAAGAATCCGTAACCGGGGTGAATGGCCTCGGCGCCGGTATTCTTCGCTGCGGCTATGATGTTCGACATGACCAAGTAGCTTTTAGCCGCCTGAGCGGGACCGATGCACACCGCCTCGTCGGCGTAGCTCACCGGGTAGGTGTCGGCGTCCTCGGTGGAGTACACCGCAACCGTCTTCACCCCCAGCTCACGAGCGGCGCGCATGACGCGCAGCGCCACCTCGCCGCGGTTGGCCACGAGAACCTTCGCGAACATTATGCCGTCTCCGGAGCGGGCGCTGGAGCGCCGAGGGGCTCGACGTAGAACAGAACCGTGCCGAATTCGACCGGAGCGCCGTCCTCGACGCAGACCTCGCGCACGGTCCCCACTTCTTCGGCCGCGATTTCGTTCATGAGCTTCATGGCCTCGACGATGCAGAGCGTCTGCCCGGCCGCGACCTCGTCGCCAACGCGAACGAACGCGGGCTCGCCCGGGGCGGGTGCTGCGTAGAACGTGCCGACCATGGGCGCCTCGACCGCATGCCAGGTAGCGGGTCGGTCTCCCTGGCCGCCCGTCGCAGACGCAGCGGCGGCGGCAGCGGCGGTCGCAGGCTTGGCAACCTCGGCGACGGCCGCAGGGGCGGCGGCAACAGGAGCCGGAGCAGCAAGCGCGCCCGGCATACGAACCGCTACGCGAATACCCTCCTCCTCGACCATAATCTCGCCGACGCCGCTCTCCTCGGCAATGCGCACGAGCTCGCGAATCTGGTTGATGTCCACGTAATCGTCCTCCTTGGTATTGCTCGACTCCTCCGCCAGAAGAAAATCGACCTTTCCGGATGTGCGGTGCTTGCTCAAATACGTACGCGCCTCGTTGGGGAACAGAGCGTACATGAGCACGTCTTCTTCGGTTTGAGCC
>CAUVMU010000055.1:0-7882 GCA_963552775.1 uncultured Eggerthellaceae bacterium
CCATGAGGGCACGTCCTTTCCGTATCGGTTATCCCCAGAGGTAGGGGCTGTTTATGAGTTTGGCCATGGAGTTGCGGATGGCGTCGGGGCCGCCTTTCTCGGCGGACAGGTCGCGCAGCGGATGCTTCTCCACGAACCCCGCGTGCAGATCGACGGCGAACACCTCGTCCGAAAGCCCGATCGCCCCATGCGGGCATACGCTCTCGCAGGTACGGCATTTGACGCAGAGACCCGGGGCGTGCACGAGTCCCTGTTCGTCGGCCTGTTCGTAGAGCGAGAGCGCCCCGGTCGGGCAGAAGACCGCGCACATACGGCACGACGTGCAGCGTTCGGCATCGATGACCACGTGACCCCACAGGCGCGTCTCCACCAGCTCATCGTACGGTTTTCCCAGATAATCGAGGCTGTCGAGCAGCAGCGAGCGCCGGCGGGGGAAGTGTGTGGGCAGCGTTCCGGCGGCCGTGACGTGCGGAGGTCGCTGCAACTTCCCTTCGTCGACGGAAAGCATTCGATTGAGCGCGAAGTCGGCAGCTTCATGCGCGGCGGTCTTCCCCTCGTCGGCAAGGGAGAAGAGGAAATCGCGCCTCCCCTCGTCGAAGGGCGCTTTTCCTGCGAGACGGCAAGGTGCGGGCAACCGCGGCGCGAGCGTGACGCGCAGGGCGACGTTCCAGCAGGCGAGCAGGTTGTTGGCGCTTTGACACACGGAACGGGCCGTCTTTATGCCGGGGGCGCAGGCGCACGAAGAGCAGTCCCCGTGTACGAGCCGAATGCTGCGGGCCCCTGCTGCGACGAGGAAGACGAGCTCGCTTTCCTCGAGCCGGCCGAGGCAGGCGACGGTTGCGACCGTGGTTGCATCGAAGCGCCCTGCTGCGGCGCGCGCAAGCTCGACGCAGGCGAACACGACGGCCCCGTTGTTGTCGCGTAGAACCTCGAGCGCGCGTTTTAGCAGGTCGCGGTCGTTCGGCTCACGGCTCTCGAGCGCCCCGGTCGGGCAAACCGTAGCGCAGGTTCCGCAGCCGATGCAGCGTTCGGGGTCAACGGCAAGCTCGTTGCCCTTGAGCACGATGCATCGGGAGGTACATGCTTCGGCGCATCGACGGCACGATGCGTTGCGGTTTCGTACGATGACGCAGCGGGATCCGCGCACGCTCAACCGGCGGCTTTGGAGCCGTTCGAGCAGCGATATGCAATCCTGGACGCGCGCCATCAGGCTGCCCCGGTACGATCGATGACCTCATTCGCATCGGCGCTTCCTGCGGCAACTGCAGTCGTTTGGGCGGCCTCGGTTGCGGTCGTCCCTGCTGTTGCGGCAATGCCCGTCCGATTCGCGTCGCCTTCCTTCTCCCAGGGATGCGGATAAACCTCGACGCGCGCATGGTCGGGTGCGGTGTTCATGGTTATGAGGAAGCTTCTGGTGCGGCCCGCCTTGACGCGGTAGGCGGCACCCGTGCAACTCGAAACGATGGCCCCCGCCTCGTTGCGCATGATGACGCTTATGGGCACGGTGCTCACGTAGGCGTCGCCGTTGTTCGACAGGTTGCCCGTTATCTCGTAGCGGAAGGAGAGCTTGTCGATTTCCTCGTAGTCAACGACGGAGGTTGCGGCGCTGGGTTCGCTCTTCGGCGTAGTGCCCGGGTTTTCCGCATAGGGCGCGGAGCATCCGCTTGCCTCGAGGACGAGCGCACATGCAAGCGCGAACGCTGCGGAAAGCCTGTGTGCGAACATAAGAACCCCTCGAGTCGAACGGCGGAACCCACCCGTGTTCCTGATGAGATTATACTGCGAACAGCGAAGGTCCTTTGTGGGCTCGTGGTCACGAGCAATGTTCTGTACTGGTACTTTTTAAAATCAGGGTATTTATGCGAGGTGAATTCGCTCGCAGTTGGGGTTCTTCGCAAACGGTTTTTTCATCCCTCGGAGCGCGTTTGGGCTTCTGCTGCGATGCGCTCTTGCCGCTCGTGTCGTTCCTGTCTCTTGCGGAACAGCTCGGGAAAGGCTTCCGACACTACGATAGCTGCGAAGACGAGCACGAACCCGCCTGCGACCCGCAAGGTGAGCGCCTCGGCCCCGAGCGCGATGCTGAACAACACGCCGAAAACCGATTCGAGCGACAGCAGCAGCGCCGCGCTCGCAGGCGGCAGATGCGCCTGGCCGATGTTCTGGAACAGCAGGGCGAGCGCCGTGACGATAACGGAAAGGTACAGAATGGAGGGCCAGGCTTCTGCAGGGAACGAGGAGAAGTCGGGCGGGGCTTCCAGCGCAAGCGCAACGATGAGCGAGCAGAGCGCAACGGCGAAGAACTGCCAGATGGTGAGCACGTAGATGCTGCGCTCCTTCGCGAACTTCGACACGAGCGTAATGTGGAGCGCGTAGAACACGGCGCTCACGAGCGTCATGGCGTCGCCGAACCCGATGCCGAAGCCTCCGTCGAGGCTGATGAGCCCGATGCCGGCAATGCCGAGCACCGCTGCGATCGCGTTGAAGCGGTTCGGGCGCCGGCGCATGAGCAGCCAGGCCGAGAACGGCACGATAACGCAGTACGTTGCGGTGAGGAAGGCGTTCTTGCCCGGCGTGGTGTCGGTGATGCCGAGCGTTTGGAAGTAGTACCCCAAGAACAGCGCGGCACCGATGCCGATGCCGTACAGCGCGTTGGTGCGCTTGAAGTACAGCTCGCGGTACTTCACGAACGACAAGCTCAGAATAGCCGTTGCGATGGAGAAGCGGATGAACAGGATCCAGGCGGGCGAGATGTAGCCGGTCATGTCCTTGACGATGACGAACGAGCTTCCCCAGATGACGGTTGCTATAACGATGAGCAGGCGGTAGCGCATGGAGCAAGTCTTTCGGATAGGCGGGGTCGATGAGGTGGGCGGTAAGGTCGGGGCAATCAGCGTATCATGCTCGAAGGGAAAGCGCTTGTCAACCGCTGTGCCGCTCACGGCTGTCGGACGGTCGTCTCGTTGCCTCTGCGCCCGCGCGCCGAGCACCATTCCTGCCCGAGCGAGAACTGGGGGCGCTTGTAGCCTGTCCCCGCGCACCGAGCACCATGTCGCGCATGGTTCCTTCCTGCCGCGCCCGCGCCCGTGCTTTCGCATCCCGCGCTTCCTGCGATACCGTCGCGCCCCTGAGCCTCTGCCCCCGCATCACTCCGCGTCGCGCCCCTGCGTGCTCCTCGTCCCTGCACCGCGCGTTTTGTCCTCCCCGTTTCTTTCTTGAAGGTCGCCGCGCGGCGCGACGGCCACCGCCCGCGTTTGCTACAATGCGGGCATCGATTGCAGAACGAAAGGACACGCCATCATGAACATTGTGCTGTTGGGCGCTCCAGGCGCCGGCAAGGGCACGCAGGCTGCGAAGTTGGTCGAGGAGTTCGGCACGCCCCATATTTCCACGGGGGATATGCTGCGCGCCGCCGTGAAGGCGGGCACGCCGCTCGGCAAGAAGGCCAAGTCCTACATGGATGCCGGCGAGCTCGTTCCCGACGATGTCATCATCGGTCTGGTCACCGAGCGTCTGCAGGAGCCCGACACCGACGCCGGTTTTATCCTCGATGGTTTCCCGCGCACGTCGGCACAGGCCGTGGCGCTCGATGCGGAGCTCGGCAAGGTGCAGCGTCCGCTCGATGCAGCTCTGCTCATCGACGTCGACTTCGAGGTCATCATCAGTCGCCTTACGTCGCGGCGCATGTGCAGGGACTGCGGCTTCATCGGCTCTGCAGCAGATGCGAGCTGCCCGAAATGCACGGGTGAGATGTATCAGCGCGAAGACGACAACGAAGCCACGGTCCGCAACCGTCTCGAGGTGTACGAGAAGTCCACGTCTCCGCTCATCGACTACTATCGCGGCAGCGAGCTCCTGGTCACCATCGACGGCGACCGCGATCCTGCGCTCGTGTACGCCGATGTCAAAGAAGCGCTCGGTCTGTAAGTTGTAAGTCGCGTTGCGGCATTCGTGGCGTCTACGGCCACGCCGCCGTCAACGAACGCCTCGATTTTGCATACAGGACCCCCTTGTCACGCCGGCGAGGGGGTTCTTTGCGTGGAGCGCACATCGCCAGGTTATGCTTTGTCGATATTCGTTCAGAGTTGTAATTGTTGCGAATCTCCACCACGGCGTTCTCCAGGTGGAGCATCTCCAGCTTCATGTCGCCCTCCATGGTGTAGACCTTGCGGATGGCCGGGGCGCCTCAACGAGCTGCAGCGCCGCATGCCCATTCCCAAAACAAGGATAGTGGAGAACCTGCCCGGTTCATTGCTTCGATTTCTCGGCTGAGCTAAAGCCTGCCCTCCGAATCGGAGGGGCTAACGCTCCCGACGCCCAAATCTTACGTCGTGTTTGCGTGGAGCGCGCGGGACTCGCTCGCCGCCCGGCCGTTTCGCGGAAGAAAGTTCGGTCGCATTGAGGCCGCGCACCTGCTACCATGCAGGAAGTGAAAAACGCGCCTCGAGCGCGCTCCGTCGAGATTGCGCGCATATGCGCGAAAGGGGAGAAGCGAAGTGAATCTTATCGTCGTCGACACCTACGAGGATATGAGCCGCGCGGCGGCCGATGTCATCGCTGCCTGCGTGAACGAAAAGCCCGACTGCGTGCTGGGCCTGGCAACCGGATCTACTCCCATCGGTCTGTACTCGTGTTTGGTCAGCGATTTTAACGACGGGGCTTTGAGCTTCGCCGACGTGACCACGTACAACCTGGACGAGTACCGCGGGCTGTCCCACGACCACGATCAGAGCTACCGCTTCTTCATGCAGCAGAACCTGTTCGGCCACGTGGATATCGCAGCGGGCAGCACGCACGTGCCCGACGGCGCCGATCCCGACGCCGAGCGCGCCTGCGCGTCCTACGAGCGCGCCATCGTCGAAGCGGGCGGTATCGACCTGCAGCTTCTGGGACTGGGACACAACGGGCACATCGGTTTCAACGAGCCTGCCGACTGCTTCCCGGTCGACACGCATTGCGTGCAGTTGACGGAGAGCACCATCCAGGCGAACAGCCGCCTGTTCGCATCGGCCGACGACGTGCCGCGCGAAGCCTATACCATGGGCATCGGCACTATCATGCGGGCCCGCAAGATCCTGGTCGTCGCGAACGGCGAGGACAAGGCCCAGATTGTGCACGACGCTTTCTTCGGTCCGGTAACGCCCCAGGTGCCTGCTTCGGTTCTGCAGCTGCATCCCGACGTGACGGTCATCGTCGACGCGGAGGCCGGATCGCTATGCGCGTAACGGGCGGTCGCGTTTTCGCGGAAGGGGCGTTTCGCTCCTGCGATCTGGGAACGGACGGCTCGCGCATTGCGTGGGTCGGCGGACCCGCTGCGACGGGCGCCGCACCTGCGGCGGGTGCCGCACCCGTGGCGGGCGGCGATTCTGCGACGGATGCCGTCCCCGCGAGCGGCAAGGCGCCCGCGGCGGACGCGCCCGCGACTGCGACGGATGCCGTCCCCGCGATAGCCGTCGCCCCCCCATTCCCCGAAAAGGTCGAAAAGGTCCTCGACGCTTCGGGGTGCTTCGTCATCCCCGGTTTGATCGATCTGCACTTCCATGGATGCGTGGGGCACGATTTCTGCGAGGGAACCGACGAGGCGATTCATGCGATCGCGCGCTACGAGGCGTCGCGCGGCGTTACGTCCATCTGCCCGGCCACGATGACCTTTCCCGAGGATGTGCTCGGCCCGGTTATGGACGCAGCCCGCGCGTTCTCCCCGGCCGATGACGAGGCATCGCTTGTGGGAATCAACATGGAGGGCCCGTTCATCTCGCCGAACAAGGTGGGAGCGCAGAATCCCGCGCACGTTGTCTCGTGCGACATCGATTTGTTCAACCGCCTGCAGCGGCGGGCGGGAGGCCTTATCAAGATCGTGGACGTCGCCCCCGAGGAGCCGGGCGCGCTCGAGTTCATCCGGGCGAGAAGCGGGACGGTACGCGTGTCCGTCGCACACACCTGTGCCGACTACGACCAGGCGAGACGTGCCTTCGACGAGGGGTGCAACCACGTGACGCACGTGTGCAACGCCATGCCCCCGCTGCACCACCGCGACCCGAGCGTCATCGGGGCCGCGCACGACAGCTCCCACGTGATGGTCGAGCTCATCTGCGACGGCGTGCACGTTCACCCCGCCATGACGCGTGCGCTTCTGGCGCTGTTCGGCGACGAGCGCATCGTGCTCATCAGCGATACGATGGAGGCGGCGGGTCTTGAGGACGGCCGCTACTCCCTCGGCGGCCAGGCCGTGACCGTGCAGGGCAACCGCGCGACGCTCGAGAGCGGCACCATCGCCGGGGGCGTGACCGATTTGGCGGCGTGTTTGCGGGTTGCGGTGAGAGAGGCGGGCGTTCCTTTGGAAAGCGCCGTGCGCATGGCTGCCGAGAATCCCGCACGCGCCCTCGGTATCGACGGCGAGTGCGGGTCGCTTGCTCCGGGGAAGGCGGCCGATATCGTCGTGCTCGACGAAGATTTGCAGGTCAAGCATGTGATCGTTCGCGGAAAGCTTATCAGGTAGGTTCGCTATGGGCTGTGAACGCGCCGGATCTGTATCTTTTTCCTGGACGGCGCTCTACCTGCTCGCTGTGCTTGCCGTGCTCGCGGTGACGTTCGCCTTGTACGGGTCCATGCCCGAGCGCATCCCCGTCCACTACGGACCGCACGGCATCGACGGGTGGATCGACAAGGGGCCGCGCGCCCTGGCGTTCCCGGCTGCGTTGTCGGCCTTCCTCTCGATCACGTTCTTCGGCATCGACCTTCTCGAGCGACGCGCGGCGACCTACGCGCTCAAGGGCGCTCGTGCGGAGGATAAGCCCCTGCTCGCCCGCTACCGACATGCTCAGAGCATCTGCGTGCTGCTTGGCGGGTCGCTGCTCTCGCTTTCGATGGGGATGTCCATGGCACTGTCGTTCGCGAACGTGATTCCGCTGGAAAGCGTCGTCGTGCTCGCGGTCGTCGTTTCGGTCGGATTGGTCGTCGCGATGCTGTATCCCGAGCTGAAATACGGTTTCAGGCCGGCGTGTTCGGGAAGCGACACGAATCCCGGAGGTTGGAAGGGCGCCGTCATCTACTCCGACGCAGCCGATTCGCGCCTGTTCGTTCCCCGGAGGGACACGCTTGGCTGGACGCTCAACTTCGGGCATCGCCGAGCCTGGCCTGTGCTTGCGCTCTCGATGCTCGGTCCTCTTGCGTTCATCGCCGCTTTCATGCTGCTCGCCTCGTAGCGCAGCGTACGGTGCGGATTGCGGGGAGCGGGGGAGCGCTTAGAATCGGCTACGGCGCCTACCGCATCAAGCAGTGGATTGCGGGGAGCGGGTAGCGGGGAGAGCGCCTCATGCACCTCATACGGAGGGGAGAGCGCCTCATGCATCTCATACGGAGGGAGGCACAGCACGGAGGGCGCCTGCGCCCGCGTCTTGCACCCCGCGTTTGCGGGCGGACCAGAACCGAGAGGATGTCCTCGGCGGCCTTCTCGTCTCGCGCCCCGCGTTTGCGGGCGGACCGCAGACGAACTATCCCAATGCGCTTACGAACCAGGAGGTGAGCGACGTGGGATGCGTGATGGCGGTCCCCACGACGACGGCCCAGGCGCCGGCATCTGACGCATCGCGCGCATCCTGCGGTGAGTGGACCCGCCCTTCGCAGACGATGGGGAAATTCGGGAACTCCCGTACGGCCTGGGCGAGCAGCGGAAAGTCGGGTCCGTCGGCAGCGGTGCAGTCGATTGCGACTACGCCGTGCGAGAGCGTGGTGGAAGCCAGGTCGCATCCCGCCGCCACGCTGCGACGGATGTCCTCGATTGTGGCGCAGTCGGCCATGACGAGCGTGTCGCACACCGCGCGCAGGTCGCGGACCGTTTCCTCGAACGTGCGCCCGTCGGGACGCGGCCGGTCGGTCGCATCGA
>CAUVMU010000056.1:0-7767 GCA_963552775.1 uncultured Eggerthellaceae bacterium
AGGGCGATCGAGCGCAGGGCGGTCATGCGGCATATCCCCCTTTGAGCGGTCGCGCGATGCTTGCCACGCACTCGTGCACCGTTGCTGCCTGGGCGGCAATCGTGCAGTTCACCCGTCCGATAAGCGCGGTATAGGAGCGCATTCCGGGTTCGGTGGGGCGTCCGGCCGACCCGACTTCGCAGGTGACGACTACGAGATGGGAGCAGTGCCCGTTCAGATGCGCGATTCCGTCCATGATGCGCTCGAAGGCGCCCTCAAGGTCTTCCCAGGACTCGGATTCGGGGTCGCCGAACGGCTCGGCACCGAACGGCTCGGCGCCGAACAGCTCGTTTGCCGCCAAGTTCCCGATATCCTCCAGTAACACCACGCCGTGCGCCGCTGCGGGCGGCAGGGCGAGCCCGGCCAGATCGCGCTGCCGCTCGACGGTCTCGAACCTTTTCTCGGCGCGCAGTTTGCGATGCCGTGCGATACGCTCGCGTGCTTCGGCGCTGTGCGGCTCCATGGTCGCCACGTAGAAGCGCGCGTCCCCGAGGGTGCAGGCAAGTTGTTCGGCGAAAGAGCTTTTCCCGCTGCTCGCGCCGCCGGTGACGAGGTGGATCATCGGGGGCTCACCTCGTAAGCGCGCATGCCCACCTCGTCGAAGGTCGAGCCGTTGTACAGTGAGACCGCCATGTCGAGCAGGGGGATGAGGCACACGGCCCCGGTTCCCTCGCCCAAGCGTATGTTCGCGTTGATGATAGGGGAAAGCCCCATGTCATTGAGCAAACGCGCCGCAGCGGGTTCGGCGGACACGTGGGAGGCGAGCAGCGCGTCCCGACATATCGGGCACAAAAGGGTCGCGCAGCGTGCGGCTACGGCGCTGATGAAGCCGTCGACGATCAGGGGTACGCGATGCACGCCTCCTCCGATGAAAGCTCCGGTCATAGCCGCAATATCGAGGCCCCCTACCTTGAGGAGCGCGTCGTAGGCATCGAACTTGGCAGGCCGATTGAGCTCGAGGGCCTGCTTCACGATACCGAGCTTGCGCCGATAGGCCTCCTGCGAAAGCCCCGCCCCGTACCCGACGATCTCGTCAAGCTGCAGGTCGGTGAGCACGGCGGTAACGGCTGCGGCCGTGGTGGTGTTGCCGATTCCCATCTCGCCGACGGCTACGATGTCGTACCCCTGGGCTTTCAGGTCGCCCGCAAGATCGACGCCGACTTGAATGGCCTGGTCGAGTTCGATGGCCGTCAAAGCAGGGCCGTGCGCGATGTTCGCCGTTCCGCGCGCGATGCAGCGGTTGAGAACTTCCGCCTCGCCTGCGGGCGTGCGCATACCCACGTCGACGGCGATTGCATCGACGCGCGCCGTGCGCGCCATGCGGCAGACCGATGACGTTCCGCGGGCGATTCCCGAGGCTATGAGCGCGGTTATTTCCGAACCGACCTGCGAAACCCCCTCGTCGACCACGCCGTTGTCGGCGCACATGACGACCACGGCGCGCTTGTCGAGCGCGACGTCGGCGCTTCCCGTGAGCGCAGCTATCCGCGCGACGGCATCCTCGAGCAGGCCTAAGCTTCCGATCGGTTTGGCCACGCGGTTCCATTTCGCGACGGACGCCGCGCGCGCTTGCTCGTCGGGCGGCGAAATCAGCTGATTGAGGGCGTGAAAGTCCATGGACTCATCCTCCTTCGGGTGCGCCCGGCACTTCCGTGCGCCGCGACTATGCGAGTTCGCTCCTGCGACCGTAGCACACTTTCGCTCCGCTCCGAGGCGAGTTGGGCGTGTTGCGCGCGTAGTTTCAGCTACAAGACATTATATGCCCGAAGACCGCAGCTGCGATATCGTATTCGGGAGGGGTTCGCGGTTGCGGTGGGTCGTGGTTCTCTGGTAACGAATGGCGCTCGAGTGCGCGCCGAACTTGTGCGGGTGCGGGCCTTCGTCTATAGTTATTCATTTATCAACAGGCATGCCGAGCCGTGCAAAAAAGCGGCCCGAGTTCTGCCGATTACTGCAAACCGATACGAGGAGCATTTGTGATTTCCGAGCGCCTGCTTACCAATCTGGTTAAATCCATGACGAAACGAACCTTGGCGCTCAAACCCACCGACGAGACGCACATGCCCGCCCCGCAGCCCGGGCAGAAGTACATGCTCTACATGCACGTGCCGTTCTGCGAGCGTCTGTGCCCGTACTGCAGTTTCAACCGCTACGCGTTCCGCGCCGAGATGGCCGGCCCGTATTTCGCCAGCATGCGCAAGGAAATGCTCATGCTCAAGGACCTAGGCTACGATATCGAGAGCATCTATGTGGGCGGTGGTACGCCCACAGTCATGATAGGCGAGCTGTGCGAGACGCTCGACCTTGCGCGAGACACGTTCGACATCAAGGAAGTCGCGTCCGAAACGAACCCGAACCATCTTGCCCGTCCGTATTTGGAGAAGATGAAGGGGCGCATCCAGCGCCTGTCCGTGGGCGTTCAGAGCTTCGACGACGTCCTGCTCAAGCAGATGGACCGCTACGAGAAGTACGGCAGCGGCGACGAGATCATGGAGCGCATCGCCGAGGCGCTGCCGTACTTCGAGTCGCTCAACGTGGATATGATTTTCAACTTCCCGTCGCAGACCGAGGACGTGCTCTTCTCCGACTTGAAGAAGATCGTGGAATGCGGGGCGCGGCAGACGACGTTCTCGCCTTTGTACGTGTCGAACGCCACGATGCGCAAGATGTGCTCGACGCTCGGCGAGATGGACTACGACCGGGAGTTCCGCTACTACCGCATCCTCGACGGCGTGTTGGCGGGCGGTGACGACCCCTTCTTCAGACGTGAGACCATCTGGACGTTCAACCGCCTCGGCGCGGACGGGTCCGAGGACCATGCCCTGCTCATCGACGAATACCAGACGTCGTACGTGGCGTATCCGGCCATCGGCAGCGGTTCCATCACGCACCTGGACGGCTGTTTGTACGTCAACACGTTCAGCCTGGACGAGTACAATGAGGCCATCGCGAGCGGCCGCATGTCCATTATGGGCAAGACCAGGCTGAGCAAGGGCGACCTCATGCGCTACCATTTCCTGCTCAACCTGTACCGCCTGCGCCTCGACAAGAAGAAGTTCAAAGACGAGTTCGGCTGCAGCGTCGAAGTGGGCCTGCCCATGGAGATGGCCTTCATGCGCGCCAACCGGGCCTTCGAGGTGGACAACGCCGACGAGCTGACGTTGTCGCTTGCCGGGCGCTACCTGGTGCTCATCATGTACCGCCAGTTCCTGAGCGGCATGAACAACCTGCGCGAGCAGGCGCGCGCGGCCCTCGCAGGCCCTGAGCGCCAACTGCTGTTCGGCGATGGAACGTCGGTTTAGGGAGCGCGCGAAGGAGGAGCATGACGAAGAGACGGGAACCCGAGGAGTCGCCCGAGCGCGCTGCGCCCGCGCGCGACGATGCGCAAAAGCGCGTCGAGCGGGACTACCCGTACTTCGCGAACACCGCATGCGCGTACTTCCCCTGCCATGAGGGCGCCGATCCCGATAACTTCAACTGCCTGTTCTGCTTCTGTCCGCTCTATACGCTCGGCGAGGCGTGCGGCGGCGACTTCTCCTATACCGCGAAGGGCGTGAAGGACTGCACAAAGTGCTTGGTGCCGCATCGGCGCAACGAGGGCACTAAGGCCGTGTACGCGAAGTTTCCCCTTTTGAAGGAAATGGCTGCCCGGAAGGCGCCCGAACTCGATGCGAGCGAGTCCGAGGCTTCGGAGGAGCAGGGAGAACCTGCTCGTCGCAGCGACGAGAGGCCTGCGGGACCTCAGGTGGCCGGAGGCGACTCGACCGGGGAGTGCGCGCCCGGCTTTGCGCATTACGTGTCAGTGGGAGGGAAGCGTCTGCGCTGCGGCTATACGACGGGCACGTGCGCTGCGGCGGCCGCGCGGGGGGCGGCCGAGGCGCTGCTCGCGGGCTCGTTCCCCTGCGCCGTGAGGATGGATACTCCAGCAGGCTTGAGCGTTGCAGTCGATTTAGAGGAAGCCGAATGCGGCGCAGGATGGGCGCGGTGCGCGGTGCGCAAGGATGCTGGTGACGACCCCGATGTGACGGACGGTGCGCTCGTGTTCGCGCGGGTGAGCGCGTCCGAGGAACCTGGCGTGCGCATCGACGGCGGTCTCGGCGTGGGGCGGGTGACGCGTGCGGGGCTTGACCAGCCCGTGGGAGCTGCGGCCATCAACCGCGTCCCCCGCGAGATGATCGCCGCGCAGGTGAGGGCCGCAGCCGAGGCGGCGGGCTACGAGGGCGGTCTTGACGTGGAGATATCGATACCCGCTGGGGTTGAGCTCGCAGCTCGCACGTTCAACCCGCGGCTGGGGATCGAAGGCGGTATCTCGGTGCTCGGGACGTCGGGCGTCGTGAGGCCCATGAGCGAGGAGGCGCTTGTCGCATCCATCCAGCTCGAAATGCGCATGCGCTTTGCCGAGGGCGTGCGGCATCTGCTGGTTTCCCCGGGGAACTACGGCAGTGATTTCGCACGGGATCAGCTTGGCTGCGACCTCGAGCGGGGGATCCAGTGCTCGAACTTCATCGGAGCGACGATCGATTACGCGGTTCAACAGAGTTTTGAGAGCCTGCTGATCGTAGGGCATGCAGGCAAGCTCGTGAAGGTCGCCGCCGGCGTGATGAACACCCATTCGCGCGTGTCCGACGCGCGCAATGAGACGCTTGCCGCGCATGCGGCGCTGGCCGGCGCTCCTGCGGAGACGGTGCGGGCCGTGATGGGCTGCGCGACCACCGACGAGGCGGCGGATGCGCTCGCAGAGGCCGGGGTGCTTGCGGCGACTATGGGGTCGCTCGTCGCGGCGCTCGAGGAGCGCCTGAAGCAGCGGGCCGGTACATCGCTGCGGGTGGAGGCCGTGGTGTTCTCGTTGAAACGAGGGCTTCTCGGCAAGACGTCCGATGCCGATCGTCTGCTGGCCCTGCACCGGCTGCTGTCGAACGAAAGGACCGAGCTGTGATCCATTTCGTAGGAGCGGGCCCCGGAGCCTCTGATTTGATAACCGTGCGCGGCGCGCGCTTTCTGTCCGAGGCGGACGTGATTGTGCACGCCGGGTCGTTGGTGAACCCGACGCTGCTCGAGCGGGCCAAGCCGGGAGCGACGGTGCTCGATTCCGCCGGCATGACGCTCGAACAGGTGCTTTCCGTCATGAAGGAAGCCGAGACGGCGGGTAAAGCCACGGTGCGGCTGCACACGGGGGATCCGTCGCTGTACGGTGCGATACGCGAGCAGATGGACGCGCTTTCGGCCGCAGGAATTCCCTTCGATGTTACGCCCGGGGTGTCGTCCCTGTTCGGAGCCGCGGCCGCGCTCAAAGCGGAGTATACGCTGCCGGGGGTATCCCAGTCGGTGATCGTCACGCGCGTCGACGGCCGCACGCCGGTTCCCGCAGGGGAGCGTTTGCGCGACATGGCGGCACACGGCTGCACGATCGCGCTGTTCCTTTCGACAGGTCTGCTCGACCGCGTCGAGCGCGAGCTCGCCGCCGGGGGGTTCGCCCCCGACGCGCCGGCCGCCATCGTCTACAAGGCCACGTGGCCTGATGAGCGCGTGCTGCGCTGCACCGTTTCGACGTTGGCGCGCACGGCCGGAGAAGCGGGAATCGCGAATACGGCTCTGGTGCTGGTCGGGGGGTTTCTGGCCGGTCCGTACGACCGGTCGAAGCTCTACGACCCGGCCTTCTCGCACGGGTTCCGGGCTGCGAGCGCGCGCGAGCATGCGGGCCGTATCCCCTGCTCGATCGCGCGCAAGGGCACGGAGCGCATCCCTTCCTCGATCGCGCTTATAGCCTTTACGGAGCAGGGCTGCCGCCTGGCGGCCCGTCTGGCTGAAGGGCTTGCGCGCGAGGGGGCGCGCACATCGGCCGTGGGGCCTGCGCGCTTCGCCGAGGCGTGCGGCATCGAGGCGTACGGGAGCGTTGCATCCTGGGTCGACCGGCATTTTTCTTTGGAAGGGGCGCTCGTGTTCGTGTCGGCAGCGGGTATCGCCGTGCGCTGCATCGCGCCGCACGTGCGCGACAAGTTCTCCGACCCTGCGGTCGTCAGCGTCGACGAGGCCGGGATGGTCGCGGTGCCGCTGCTTTCGGGGCACGTCGGAGCCGCGAACGACGTTGCACGGGCCGTTGCACGCCTTACGGGCGGGCAGGCGGCCGTGTCGACGGCAACGGATATCAACGGCTTGTTCGCCGTTGACGAGTGGGCGCGCGACCAGGATCTCGCCCTTGTGGAGCGCGAGGTTGCCAAGGAGGTGTCGGCGGCGCTGCTCGAGGGACGGCAGGTGGGCTTTGCGAGCGAGTTCGCCGTCGAGGGCCCGTTGCCTGCGGGCTTTGGGGAAGCGGCGGGCCAGGCGCTCGGCGTATACGTGGGGTTCGATACGGCGTGCGCTCCGTTTGCGCGGACGCTGCACCTGGTCCCGCGCACGGCGGCGCTGGGGCTCGGCGCTCGGCGGGGCGTGTCGGAGCAAGCGCTCGAGGGCGTGGCCGCCTGCGCGCTTGCGGCCGCAGGCGTGCCGGAGCAGGCGGTTGCGGCGGTCGCCTCCATCGATTTGAAGCGCGACGAGGCGGGGCTTGCGCGCTTTGCCGAGGCGCACGGGTGGCCTCTGCGCTTTTTCAGTGCCGAGGAGTTGCAGCGGGTGGGAGGTTCCTTCTCCGAATCGGAGTTCGTGCGGGCGGTGACGGGCACGGACAACGTGTGCGAGCGTGCGGCGGTCGCCTGCGGTGGGGAGCTGCGGGTGCGCAAGGTCGCCGGGGGCGGTGCGACGGCGGCGCTCGCGCTCGCGCGTCCCTGCGTGGGCTTCCCTTCGGGCGGCGAGGCGAAAGGACGGGCATGATGCTGTTCCTGGTGGGCATCGGTCCCGGCGGGGGCCCCGATATGACGGAGCGCGCCCGCGCGGCCCTTGCGGCGAGCGACCTTATCGTGGGCTACACGGTGTACGTTGACCTGCTGCGCGCGGACTTCTCCGACAAGGAGCTGCGCGCGACGCCGATGCGCTGCGAGGTCGAACGTGCGCGCATGGCGCTCGCGGAGGCTGCGGCCGGGCGCACCGTGGCGCTCGTGTGCTCGGGCGACCCAGGCGTGTACGGCATGGCGGGGCTGTGCTTCGAGCTGGCGCCCGAGTTCCCGCCGGTCGATATCGAGGTCGTGGCGGGCGTCACGGCTGCGACAGCCGCTGCCGCGGCGCTCGGGGCCCCGCTCATGCACGATTTCGCCGTGATATCGCTGTCCGATCTGCTGACGCCCTGGGAGCTCATCGAGGCCCGTCTCGACGCGGCAGCGCGCGCCGATTTCGTTATCTGCCTGTACAACCCCTCGTCGCGGTCGCGGGCGGACTATCTGCAGCGCGCGTGCGATGTGCTGCTGCGCTCGAAAAGCCCTGCGACCGCTTGCGGATATGCCCGCAACGTGGGGCGTGCGGGCGAGGAGGTGCGCACGCTCACGCTCGGCGAGCTGCGCGGGGCGCCTGCGGATATGTTCATGACCGTCCTCGTGGGGAACTCGTCGACGCGCTTTATCGGAGGGCGCATGGTCACGCCGCGCGGGTACGGCTTGGAGGGGAGCTAGCATGGTGCGCCCGTTCGACGTGCTGGTTTTCGGGGGAACGACCGAGGCGCGCGAGCTCGCGGCCTGGCTCGGCGCGCGCGAGGGGTTTCGTGCGGTGGTCAGTTCGGCGACCGCGTACGGGGGCTCTCTCGTACCTGCGGGGCCGTGCGTCGATTCGCGGGCTGAGCGGCTCGACCCTATCGGCATGATGCGC
>CAUVMU010000057.1:0-7651 GCA_963552775.1 uncultured Eggerthellaceae bacterium
CTGCACGACCGCTATCGCCGACGACGAGGCCGAATACGTCGAGGAAGACGGGCAGCTGTGGTCCCTGCGCTATCCGCTCGTCGAGCCCGTCGACGGCATCGACTACATCGTCGTGGCCACGACGCGCCCCGAGACCATGCTCGGCGATACGGGCGTCGCCGTGAGCCCTTCCGACGAGTCGAAGGCCGCCCTGGTGGGCAAGATGGTGAAGCTGCCGCTCGTCGACCGCGAAATCCCCATCTTCTCCGACTGGCACGTCGATGCGGGCTTCGGCACCGGGTTCGTGAAGGTGACGCCCTCCCACGATCCCAACGATTGGGCCATGGGGGAGCGCAACGGGCTTCCGCGCATCAACGTGTTCGACGAAACGGCGCACGTGGTCGAAGGCTACGGAAAGTTCTCGGGCATGAGCCGCGATGAAGCGCGCGCGGCCATCGTCGCCGAGTTCGAGGCGCAAGGCCTGCTCGATCGTATCGAGGATCACCATCACACCGTTATGACCTGCTACCGCTGCCACACCAAGCTCGAGCCGTGGGAGTCCGAGCAGTGGTTCGTATCGGTCGAGCGCCTGAAGGAAGAGGCCGCCCGCGTTGTCGAGGACGGTTCGATCCAGTTCCACCCGACCCGCTGGAAGCAGGTCTACCTCGACTGGCTCGAGAATCTGAAGGACTGGTGCATTTCGCGCCAGCTGTGGTGGGGACATCGCATTCCGATGTACTACTGCGATGAATGCGGCTGGCAGGATGCGAGCGTCGAGAACGTCGACGTATGCCCGAAGTGCGGCGCTGCCGTACGCCAGGAGGAGGACGTGCTCGACACCTGGTTTTCCTCCCAGCTGTGGCCGTTCGCCACGATGGGCTGGGCCGAGCGCGGCTCCCTGTCACCCGAACTCGCTTCGGCATATCCTACGCAGGTGCTCTCGACGGCGCGCGACATCATGGGGCTCTGGGTCGCCCGCATGGTCATGTCGTCGTTGTACTGCACGGGGAAGGTTCCCTTCGAGCGCGTAATCATCCACCCCACGGTCATGGGGGCCGACGGCAAGCCCATGAGCAAGTCGCGCGGCAACGGTGTGGACCCGCTGCGGCTTATGGAGGACTACGGCGCGGATGGCATGCGCTTCGGTCTGCTCATGCAGGTCACGGGGTCGCAGGATCTCAAGTTCAACGAGGATAAGCTTCTGAGCAGCAGGAACTTCGCGAATAAGATCTGCAACGCCGCGCGGTTCGTGCACATGAATCTCGACGGCTACGTGCCCGGCACACTCGAGCCGACGACACCGGCCGACAAGTGGATCTTCAGCCGTTTGGCCCAGCTCGTCGCGCGTATCGACGGGCTGTACGACGAGTTCGAGTTCGGCGAGGTCACACGCGAGCTCTACGCGTTCTTCTGGAACGAGTTCTGCGACTGGTACATCGAGTTCTCGAAGAGCCGTCTGACCGATGCGGCGGACCCCTCCGAGCGCATGGCGTGCCAGCGCAACCTCATGTTCGTGCTCGACCAGGCTATTCGCCTGCTGCATCCCATCATGCCGTTCGTCACGGAAGAGATCTACCAGGAGCTCCCGTTCGACCGCGCGAATGCGCCGTACCTCATCGGCGCTGCCTGGCCCGACGCCGCGCAGCTTGCGTGCTTCGTCGATGCCGAGTCCGAGCGCGCCATCGAGCTTGTGTGCGAGGCGGTCACCGCCGTGCGCTCGACGAGGGCCCGCTACCGGCTTTCACCCAAGGCGCCGCTCGACGTGGTGGTCAAAGCCGACGCCCTAGACGCGGCGCTCCTTGAGAGGCAGCGCGCGTTGATCGAATCCATGGGCAACACCGCGTCTTTGACCGTGTCCCCCGATGCCGAGAAGCCGGGTGCGTGCGCGGTGGTGCTCGGTGCGGGGCTTGAGGCCTATGTGGGGCTCGCCGGTCTGGTCGATCTTGACGCCGAGCGCGCCCGCCTGGTCAAGGAGCAGAAAAAGCTCGCCGCTGACGTGCAGAAGCTCGGACGCAAGCTCGAGAATCCGGGGTATCTGGCCAAGGCCGCGCCCGATATCATCGAAAAGGACCGTGCCAAGCACGACGAGGCGCGCGCTCTGCTCGCGCGCGTCGAGGAGCAGCTGTCGGAGCTGTCGTAGAGTAGGTGCCCGGCTCCGCTCGCGTGGGCCAGAAAGGCGTGCGCGCTGCTCTCCGAGAACGGCATGCTCGTGAAGCGCCCGCTCGTTATCGGCGACGGTTTCGTGCTCGTGGGCTTTTGCGAGGCGGAATGGGTTGCTCGCCTGCTCGGATAGGGAGCGGACGAAGGGGTCGCCTGCAGCTGGCCGTGACCTGCTCTTGCGCACGGTTCGGCGCAATCGGCGCCCGCAACGTATGGCTGTCCGTGTGCGGTGCGTGTTCCTTCGTTGGGAGTGCTGCCCGTCTGGTATACTCTCACTGTTTTGGGGTATTCGCCTGAGCTGTTGCAGCTATGAGAAAACGAGGTGCGCATGAGCGAACTGTTAGCCCAGTTATGGACACCTGAAGTCCAGGGTGCCTTCATGATCGTCGTGGTGTTCCTGGTCGTTTTGTACGTTCTCTCCATCGTGTGGGTCGCACGCGATGCGTATCTGCGCGGTTCGCTGTGGTATCTGTGGGCGCTTCTCGCGCTCGTGCCGCTTCTGGGCGTGATCGCGTACTGCCTGCTGCGGCCGCCGCTGTTGCAGCTCGACCGCGACGAGCAGGAGCTCGAGGTGGCCCTCAAGCAGCGCGAGCTCATGAAGTACGGCGAATGCGCGAACTGCGGCTACCCGGTCGAAGCCGACTACGTGCTGTGCCCGAGCTGCCACACACAGCTCAAGAACCTGTGCGCGAACTGCGGGCGGGCCCTCGATCCTACCTGGTCGGTGTGCCCGTACTGCACCACGCCCTTGCCGGGCGGGCGCGCTCATCGCAGCGGCTCCCGCGGTCAGGGCTCGGACCATCAGCGCAAGCAGGTGCGCCGACGCAGCGTTTCGGGGGAAGAAGGACGACCCTCCGAACGCGTTCAGTAAGGTCAATCGAGCCGCCCACCCGGGCGGCTTTGTTGTAAGGGAAAGGTGCAGGCGCTCTGTACGCGCCCGGCACGAAGCAGGCGCTCTGTACGCGCCCGGCAGAAAGGATCCATCATGTTCGTTATCCTACCCGACGGCTCGACCAAGGAGCTCGCGCAGGGGGCGACCCTCGCCGATGCGGCGGTCTCCATCGGCGCCGGCCTCGCGAAAGCTGCGCTCGGCGGCATCGTGAACGGTAAGCCGGCCGACCTGTCGGCTCCGCTTTCCGACGGCGACGAGATATCGATCGTCACCGACAAGAGCGACGGAGCCCTCGACCTTTTGCGCCATTCGGCTGCGCACGTTATGGCCGCCGCGCTCGTCGATCTGTACGGCGATGTGAAGTTCGGCGTCGGCCCCGCCATCGAAAACGGCTTCTACTACGACGTGCTGCTCGACCGCACGCTGTCCTCGGACGACTTTGCTGCCATCGAGGCTCGCATGGCCGAAATCGTCGCAGCCGCGCAGCCGTTCGACCGCCGCGTCCTTACGCGCGACGAAGCGCGCGCGGCATTCGCCGAGCAACCGTTCAAACTCGAGCTCATAGACGAACTGCCGGCCGATGCCCAGATCACGACATACACCATCGGTTCGTTCACCGACCTGTGCCGCGGTCCGCACCTGCCCGACACCGCGCGCGTGGCGGCTTTCAAGCTCACGAAGATCGCCGGGGCCTACTGGCGCGGCGATGCCGAGCGCGAGCAGCTGCAACGCATCTACGGCACGGCGTTCTTCAAGCAGCGCGACCTCGATACGTACCTGACCAACCTCGAGGAGGCCGAGAAGCGCGATCATCGCAAGCTCGGCCGCGAGCTCGACATCTTCATGATGAGCGACATGGCGGGCGCAGGCCTGCCGCTCTACCTGCCCCACGGCGCGCGCATCATCCGCACGCTTCAGGAGTGGCTGCGCAAGGAGCTGTACCGTCGCGGGTACGAGGAGGTCATCACGCCGCACATCTACAAGTCCGACGTGTGGAAGACCTCGGGTCATTACGACTACTACCGCGACAACATGTACTTCTTCAACATCAACGAGGGTACCGGCGAGCAGCCGCGCTACTCCGAGTACGGCGTGAAGCCCATGAACTGCCCGGGTCATGTGATGCTCTACGGCAACTCCATCCATTCGTACAAGGACCTGCCGGTGCGCCTGTTCGAGTTCGGGACGGTCTACCGTCACGAGATGAGCGGCGTCGTGCACGGCCTCATGCGCGTCCGCGGCTTCACGCAAGACGACGCGCACGTCTTTTGCCGCGAGGACCAGGTGGTCGAAGAGGTCGTCGAGATTCTCGATTTGGCCGACAACATCATGAAGGAGTTCGGCTTCGAGTACGAGGTCGAGATATCTACGCGCCCCGAGAAGTCGATCGGGTCGGACGCTATGTGGGAGCATGCGGAAAGCTCGCTCAAAAAGGCTTGCGAGGTGCGCGGGCTCGCCTACGAGATCAACGCCGGCGACGGAGCGTTCTACGGTCCTAAAATCGACATCAAGGTGCGCGACGCCATCGGGCGCATGTGGCAGTGCTCTACGGTGCAGGTCGACTTCAACCTGCCCGAGCGTTTCGATTTGACGTACCGCACCGCCGAGAACGGCGAGGCGCGCCCCTACATGCTCCATCGTGCGCTCTTCGGCTCTATCGAGCGGTTCCTGGGCATCCTGATCGAGCATTACGCCGGCTCGCTGCCGCTGTGGCTTTCTCCGGTACAGGCTGTGATCCTGCCCATCGCCGACCGTCACAAGGAAGCGGCCGCCGAGCTTGCGAATCGCCTGACCCGTGCAGGCGGTCGTGTCGAGGTATACGAGCAGAACGAGCCTATGCGCGTGAAGATCGCCAAGGCGCAAAGCCACAAGGTGCCCTACATGATCGTGCTCGGTGACAAAGAGGTGGAATCCGGCACCATCTCGGTGCGCGATCGGACCGAGGGCGATTTGGGCTCGTGGGACGTGCAGAAGATGATCGGCATCCTCGAAGGGGCGCTCGTCTAGCACGTGAGCACGTCGCTTTCGTTCAGCGTGAAGGGTGCGCCGGGTTGCTCGGCGCACCCTTTTTGCGCGGGGCTTGCAAGGCGCGTCGCGGCATTTCGTCTGCGACGTGCCCGTTGCGTGCCGGTTCGCGTCGACGACCTCTGCGTTAACGAATGCGCATCAGAGGCGCCGCGTGCCCTGCGTGCGCGTCGCGCGTTTGCTACGATATTGAAATCGGCACTCCATTGAGGAAAGGAAGCCCTATGATCGTCACAACAACGCCCCGCGTCGAAGGTTACAAGGTAGTCGGCTACTACGGTATCGTGTTCGGCGAAGTTATCACCGGCGTCAACTTCCTCAAGGATATCGGCGCCGGCTTGCGCAATGTCTTCGGCGGCCGTTCGCAAGGCTACGAGGAGGAGCTGCAACGCGCTCGCGAGGAGGCTCTAGCGGAAATGCAGCAGCGGGCCGGTGCTTTGGGCGCGCAGGCCGTCATCGGCGTGGACCTGGATTACGAAGTGCTCGGCGCAGGCGGCGACATGCTCATGGTGACGGCTTCGGGAACAGCGGTCACGCTCGAGCGCGAATAGCGTTCTTCCCGTCTTGCCGTGCGGGGCGCACGGCGGCATACGATGTAAGGAGGCGGCTATGTACCAGCGATTTCTCGTTCCATACGACGGGTCGGAGCATGCGCGCCATGCGTTCGAGGCGGCTATCGAGCTCGCATCGCTCGCCGAGCAGGCGCGTGTGACGGTGCTCACCGTCGTCCCGGGTATCGAGATGGACGACCCCACCTATGCTGTGGCCATGCGCATCTCGGGCATCACCTCGGTAAGCGAGACCGTGGCCCGCGAGGCGCGCGAGCGCTACTACGCCGATCATCGTGAGCGCGTGGAAACCCAGATCGCGAACTGCGTTCCCGACGTGCCCTCCCATGTCTTTGTCGAGGTGGCGATTGAAGGAGGCCGCGCACAGGACGTTATCGTGGACTATGCGTTCAAGCGCGATACCGACTGCATCGTCATGGGTTGTCGTGGTCTCGGCGCCGTACGCGGTGCGCTCGGCAGCGTGAGCTACGCCGTGCTCCGCTCGGTCGAGGTGCCCGTGCATATCGTGAAGTAGGGGTTGGCGCTCAGGCGGCGGTCGGAGCGGTTCGGTCTCTAGGACGGAGGATTGCAGCGTCGGTAATCCGACGGGGATGTTCCGCGCTCGCGTTTGAACGCAGCGGCGAACTTGCTGGGGTTCGCGTAACCTACGGAAACCGCGACGTCGGCCACGCGTGCGCCTCGCTCGAGCAGGAACGCTGCCTTCATCATGCGCTCGCGGCGCACGTAGGCGGCGACGGTCATGCCGTACAGGTTCGAAAACCAGGTGTTAAGCGTTGCGGCGCTGATGCCGTAACGGCGGGCGATGGTGCGGGCATCATGGGCTTCTGCGGGTGCTGCCTGCACTTCTTCGGCAACGGTCTGGGCCAGGTTCATTTGGGCGGGGGTGAGCAGTGCGGCGGGCTGCGACGCGGCCATGTCGCGTTGGGACAGCGTGAGAAGAAGCCCTATCAGCTCGTTTTTGCACTGCGCCGAAATGAAGCCGGTACTCGCCGCGCGTTGTTCTGCAGAGGTGCACCTCTCCTGAACATGCAGCTGTGCGATTGCAGCGCCGATGCGCCGCAGGGGTCCGTTAAGCTCTTCGTCCCCGCTGAACACGGCCGCAACCCCTGCATCTTGCGCCAGCGCGTCGAGGGAGACCCCCGCTTCCGCGAGCAGAGAAAACGAAGGGTCGGTCGAGATGGCCGTGTTGACCCAAAGCTCGATGCCCCGATAGCTTCCCAACGGATAGCGGAAGTCCTTCGGTCGGTAATCGGTGCCGCTCACGCAGCAGTCCCCCGCTTTGACGACGGCGCAGCCCACATCGGGCAGTGCTACCTCGCAGCGCCCCTCCACGCAGTAGTTGATGGAGAACCATCGTCCCTGTGCAGCGGCCATTTCGGGCGGCTCGGCTATGGAAGGGCAGCGCTCGCAGGAGAAGTCGACCGTCGCCGCAAGGAAGCTCGACGTTATCGGCTGGGTGCGCATGATGCCCGAGCCCACCGGCTCTCCAAGTTGCATGATCATGCCCCCGAAGTCGTCCGATGCCAGGCGTACGCCCGCAGGCACCTGCAAGTGCGCGCCCGCAGGTACGTGCAGGCGCGCGCCCGCAGGTACGCGCGTGCGCTCCTCGAAAGCCTTTCGGGACATGGCCTGCTCCTCTCCGTATTCTCCGATGCTCGGCGTCGCGCGGTGCATGCCGTTTGACCGTAGTGTACCTGCGTCCGCATCGAAGAGCGCTTCCGTTTTGAAAAGCGGCTCATTTATTGCATGAGGATAACTTATTGAGATATGGAGCTGCTTTTAATTTTAGGAGTAGAGCAATCCTCATCTCAGCCGTACCATTTCGCTTTGGGAAACAGATGGAAAGGCGCAAACGATGGCTGCGCCGTATTCGGGAGAGGATTTTGCTCCATGAATCTCAGCGAAACGAAAACAGGCCAGAGTGGGATGATCTGCGGCATTTCGGGTGATGCGCGCTTCCTCTCGCGGGTGACCTCGGTGGGCATCACCGAAGGCTGCCGCTTCACCGTGATGCAGAATCACCTCA
>CAUVMU010000058.1:0-7587 GCA_963552775.1 uncultured Eggerthellaceae bacterium
AGCGCGGAACCAATGATTTCGTGCAGGTGACTTGGGACGAGGCTCTTGACGACATCGTGGCGCGCATCAAGGACATCCAGGCGAAGCACGGCAAGGACTCCGTTATGGTGACAACCGGGGCCGAAGCCGACGTGCCGTTCTTGGCGGCGGTACTCGGCGCGCGCACAGGCGGGAACACCGGCATCGACGTGGGGACGGGCAACGGCCTGGACCCGGCGACGGGGACGGGTTGGGGTTATGCCATGTCCGCGCCCGAAGCGCGCGACTGGGTGGACTCGAGGCTGGTCCTCACGGTGGGCAGCAATTTCTGCGAATCGAGTTTGACCACGTCTCGTCTGCTGTTCGAGGCGAAGGAGGCCGGTGCCCGCACCGTGACGGTCGACCCGCATTTTTCGACTACGGCGGGCAAGTCCGACGAATGGGTGCCTATCGAGCCAGGGACCGATGCGGCGCTTTTCCTGGGCATGATCACGCATATTCTCGAAAACGACCTGGTCGATAGCGAGTTCATGCGGATACACACCTCGCTGCCGTTCCTGGTCGACAAGAAGACCGGCAAGATCGTTATGAGCGGTGCTCCTGTTATGGACGAGTTGACCGCCGCTTTGGTTCCGGGGCAGAAGAACCTGTTCTGGGTTATCGACGGGTCGGGCGAGGTTGCGCCTTTCGACGAGGCTGACGCCCCCCGTCTGTCCGGAACGGTCGAGGTCGACGGCGTCGAGGCCTGCACGGTTTACGACCTGCTGCTCGAGAACCAGAAAGCCTATACGCTCGCCTGGGCCTCCGAAATCACCGGTATCCCGCAGAAGAAGATCGCCGAGCTCGCCGAGCTTTACGCCGAAGGCCCGTCGTCGCTCGCGCTCGGATGGGGTGGCAACGACAAGATGAGCAATGCGGATATCGCAGGTCATGCGGCCGCTGTTCTCGTGGCCATCACGGGTAATATCGTGAAGAAGGGTGCGGGCGTGGGCGTGTACGTGGGCGGTGCCTACAACGGCTACGCCGCCACGCTCGGAGCCTGGGCGCTTCCCGCGACCATGACCGCTGCGGCCGCAAAGGACCCTATGTACGACCTTCCTGCAGGCAAGGGCAACGTGCACGCCCATATCGCCTGCGGCGATAAACTTGCGCAGTGCATGGCGAACATGTCGCAGTCCGAAAAATGGGCCCGCTCGCTCGAGCTTATCGTCACGGTTGATTCCTACTTCACCGAGGCGGCGAACTGGGCCGACTACGTGCTGCCCATGACCACCCGTTTCGAGTACGACGAGGATTTCGGCAACATCAAGAGCGGTTACAGCCATATCGTCATGCAGGAGAAGGTGCTCGATCCGTTGTTCGAGGCCAAGACCGACCTGTGGTTCCAGCGCGAGATAGCCCGTCGCCTCGGTGTGGAGGACGCGCTTCCCAAAACGGCGCGCGAGTGCGTGGATGCCATCCTCTCCACCTCGACCGATCCGTACATAAACTCGCTGACGGTGGAGAAGATCGCCGGCAACCAGGGCGTTTGGCCCTGCGCGGGCATCGATGAAGTCCGTCGCGTCATTCCCGACTACGCGTTCCCGACGCTTTCCGGCGGCATGGACGTGTACTACGAGGGACTCATCGAGTTCGGCCAGGCGCTTCCCGTGTGGGAGCCCTGCGTCGAGGCGACGCGCGACAACGCGCTGCGCTCCACGTACCCGCTGCAGCTGAGCAACGTGCGCACGCGTTTCAGGATCCACAACCAGTTCAACGACGCAGCTTGGCTCGAGCAGCTGTACCGTCCCACAATCGACGTCAACCCCGTCGACATGAAGGCGCGGGGCCTTGAAACGGGCGACGCCGTCGAGGTGAAAAACGATCGGGGCAGTTTCAAGGTGTACGTCCACGCCAACGAGGCCATTCGTCCCGGTTCGGCGCGCATGTACGAAGCGGCCACGGCCGACTACACCATCGAGGGCAACATGCAGTCGGTCACGAACGACACGCTCATAGAGCGCGGTCGCGTCCTGATGGTCGGCCCCGTGATTCCGTTCTCGGACACGCTGGTCGAAATCGAGAAGGCATAAGGGGGAAGCCGTGACGAAACTAGCCATTGCGATCAACCTCGATCGCTGCGTCGGCTGCCATACGTGCTCGATGGCGTGCAAGATGCAGAACAACGTGCCGGACGGCATGCTGTGGAACCGGGTGCTTACAGAGGGCAGCGACGTGATCGACGGGGCCCAGGGCACGTACCCGCACCTTTCGCGCACGTATCTGCCGATTGCCTGCCAGCACTGCGAGAACCCAGCCTGCCAGAAGGTGTGCCCGACCGGCGCCACCTACAAAGACGATGCGGGTCGTGTCGAAATCGATTACGACAAGTGTATCGGCTGCCGCATGTGCATGGCCGCCTGCCCGTACAACGCCCGCGTGTTCAACTGGAACGAGCCGGTGCGCTCCGCAGGGGGCAGTTACGGCGACAAGGACGTGCCGCTCCGCCCGCGCGGCGTGATGGAGAAGTGCACGTTGTGCTCCGAGCGAACCGATCGCGGCGAGGAGCCCATGTGCGTCGTATGCTGCCCGGCCCGTGCTCGCGTGTTCGGCGACCTTGACGACCCCGAAAGCGCCCCCTCCCAGCTTTCGCGTCAGAAGAACGTCCGCATTCTGTTGGAAGAGAAGGGCACGCGCCCTCAGGTCTTCTACTACGAATAGAGGTGCACCTATGCAATTTTCAGCTCAAGCAAAGGGGAGCAGCGCAGGCCCTCGCCGTTCTCGTGGAGGTGCGCCTATGCCATTCCCAGCTCAGGCAAAAGGCGCCATGGGCGTTCTCGCGGTCCTCGTGCTCGCCGGAGTAGCGGCCTGGGTTTACCAGCTTGCGAACGGCCTCGGTGTGACGGGCATGTCCAATGCGACGTCCTGGGGCCTCTATATCGCCTGCTTCATGCTGTTCGTGGGCTTGTCGGCCGGCGGTCTGATCGTCGCATCGTCGGCGAGCGTGTTCCACATCGAGAAGTACGAAAGGGTCGCCATTCCGGCGGTCATCTGCTCGATGGTGTGCATTTGCGCGGCCGGCATGTTCGTCCTTATCGATCTGGGCGGCGTTGCGCGTGCATGGCGCCTGCTCACGGGGCCGAACTTTGCCTCGCCGCTCATGTGGGACGTCTGCGTTATCACGTTGTACCTGGTCATCAACATCATCGATCTGTACTTCCTCACGCAGGGCAAACACCGCCAGGTGCAGGTTCTTTCCCGTGTGGCGCTGCCCGTGGCGATTCTGGTCCACTCCGTGACGGCTTGGATTTTCGGCCTGCAGATCGCCAAGGCCTGGTATACTGCCATCATGGCGCCTATCTTCGTAGCCTCGGCCTGCGATTCCGGTCTGGCGCTGCTCATCATCGCTCTGATCGCCCTCGAGAAGGTCGGCGTTTTCTCGGCGGGTAAGGAGCTTATCGCGAGCCTCTCCGGCCTTTTGGCGGTGTTCATCGCGGTCGACGCGTTCTTCATCGGCTGCGAAGTGCTTACCATGGCGTATCCCGGTGCGGGTGAGAGCGTAGCGCTGTCCCATATGCTTTCGGGTGCGACCGCTCCGTTTTTCTGGTTCGAGATCGTGTGCGGCCTGGCCTTGCCGTTCCTGATCCTCGCGTTCGCGAAGAACCGCGAGAAGACGGGTCCGGTCGTGTTCGCTGCAGCGCTCGTGGTGCTCGGCGTGCTCGCAAAGCGCATCTGGTTGCTGCTCACGTCCTTCATCACCCCTGACGTGTTCGGCGCCCCCGGCATCACGCTCGGGACGCGCGCAGCGATCGAGGAAGGAGGCTCGGCTTCGTGGGCGATGCTGGGTTCCTATGCGCCTACGCCCATCGAGTTGATTATCGTTCTCGGCGTCGTGTCCCTGGTCGTTCTCGCTTTCATGGTTCTGACTCGCAGGTTCGTCGGCGGTTCGGGAAAGGACGCTTCGATTCCGGCTCGTACTGCGACCGACCAGGCAGCGTAAGCACGGTTTTCGTATCGCCGGCCCTCCGGTAAACCGAAGGGCCGGCATCGTTGTTCGAGGGGATGACCTTGATGACCGAGACGATTGATTGGCGAACCTGGTCAGAGGCGTTTGCCTTTGCGGGAAACTCTCTTCTGAAGCCTTTGAGCCAAACGCCGAGCGTGGGGCTCGACTCCGCGTTCTGGGATGCCTTCCCGAATTTCGAAAGCGACGAGGTTTCCCGTGCGCTCTCCCGGTGCCGTGATTTCGCGGCGCTCGAGGGCGATCGGGACGAGCGGGTTGCAAGCTGCTCGATCGAGTACACGAGGCTGTTCGTCGGGCCCCCCGAGCCGGCGGCTGCCCCGTGGGAGACGATGTACTGTCCGGGCGGCGCTCATGTCGGTTTCGGACGGCCTACGTTCGAGATGAAACGGCTGCTTCGCGATGCCGGCTTCGAGCTGTCGGGAGAGAGCCATCAGTACGAGGACCATCTGGGCATCGAGCTGTTGTACCTGTCCGCTCGATGCGAGCGAGAAAACGGTCCTGCAAGTGCTGGCGAGCTGGTCGCGTACGTGCGCGAGCATCCGCTCTCATGGATCGATTCATTCGCGGATGCGATTGCCGCTGCAGCTCCGGAGGGCTATTACGAACGGATAGTGCGGCTGTCCGCTGCGCTTCTGCGTGCGTTCGACTGCGCCTTGATAGCGGCGACGGCTTCCTCGGCAGAGATGTAACCCGAGTCGATGCACAGTCCGTAGCAAAATCCGGGGATGTCGTAGTACGGCGAGTAGTAGAGGCTGCCCGCGTCGGTTCCGGCTGCGAACAGGCCGGGAATCGGGTCGTTCGTCTCCGCCGCGAGCACGCGGCAGCAGTCGTCGATGCGCAGGCCGCCGAACGTGCTCCAGGCGCTCGGCTCGTTTTCGGTCACGTAGAACGGCGGCGTGGCGACCGGCGAGAGGTACCAGGGGTTCGCGCCGAACTCGGCATCCTCGCCTTCTTCGCAGTAGCCGTTGTAGCGCTTGACGGTGGCGGGCAGCTCGTCGAGTCCGAAGTGCTCGGCCAGCTCCTCGACCGTGTTCGCCTTGAAGCACCAGCCCTCGGAGATGCCCTCCTCGATGTCGGCCGGCAGCTTGTCGAGGATGCGGCCTTTGAAGTAGTCGCCGATGAACCAGGTCTGCTCCGTGGCACCCTTCGCGGTGGTGTACTCGTAGAGGCCCTGGGTGGTCATGGCGTCGACGTAGGCTTGGTCGACCACGGCGTACCAGGGGGAGTTCTTCAGGATCTGCTCCGAGCCGTAGCTCATGGGGTAGTCGCACAGCAGACCCTCGTCGATGAAGCGCTTGCCCTCGGCATCCACGAGCAGACAGCCGTACAGGCCGAACTTGAACGCCGTGTTCTGGTCGAACTTGTCCTGCTTGGCGGGACGCGAGGCGCCCTCGTGCGTTCCGCCGTACTCGCACGGGCAATATCCCCAGGTCTTCTCAAGTGCGGCGCCGATCTTCTCGGCCGCGACGATGGTGTCGCCCGTGCAGATGGACTCCCCGCCGCGCGCCACGTTGAGCTTGCGCGTGTGGAGGAAACGCTCCTGCAGGTCGCGGTTGCCCAGGTAACCGCCGGCGGCGAGGATGACGGCCTTTGCGGAGAACGTGATGCCCTTCTTCTCGCGCTCGAGCGCGTTCACGCCCGTGACGGCGCCGCTCTCGTCGGTTGCCAGCGAGACGAGCGCGGTGTCGAAGCGCACATCGATCCCCTGTTGGGAAATAGCGCTCTCCCAGAGTGCGCCGCGCTGGTCGGACGGGACCGTGATCAGATGGAATCCGCCCTTCTCGCCCATGAACGGGGTCTCGAAGCGAAAGTTCTTCTCCTCGAACGTGTAGCCGATCTCCTCGAGCTCGGCGACCGCGTCCTTGGAGGTCTCGAGGCAGCGGCGCATGAGTGCAGGGTTCGGCGTCCAGTGCGAGTAGTTCATGACGTGCTTGAACGCGTCGTCGACGGTCAGCGTGGTTCCGCCGGGCTTGTTCTGGAGCACATCGGTGCCCACGGCGAACGGACCGGATACGTAGATACCGTTCGGCGCGCTCAGGTTGCTGCCCTTTTCGAGCACGATGACTTTGGCGCCCGCCTTCGCCGCGCGCAGGGCCGCCATGAAGCCGGCGGCACCGCAGCCGACGACGACGATGTCGGCCTCGACGGTTTCCTCAGCTTTGAACGGCGCTTCGGAGGCGGAATCTGCGGCGGCCGCGTTCTCGCTCGAGGCCGTCTTCTGCGGCGCGCATGCCGCGAGCGCGCCTGCCGAGGCGATGCCGAGCGCGCTGATGGCCGCTCCTTTCAAGAATCCGCGGCGGTCGAGCCCCGCAGATGCGCGTGCAACGTCGTCGATGATGTCGGAGGCGTCCCCTGCCTTGCGTTTTTCCATGATTCGCCCTTTCCCTTTGTGGATGATGAAAAGCACCTCCATTGTAGGGTTTGAGCCATGTTGAAAGTCAAGAGGGATTTGCGGTTCGGGTCGCCCGCTCGAGTGCCGACGACTTCCGAGGCGGTTTTGCACCTGCGGGAGCGCTTGGCCGTCTTTCGTGTTTTCGAGACCGTCTGCTTGCGCCTGGAATGGGCGCCGCCCGTATCGCGACGGCGAAAATCAAGTGCGATGGGCAGCTTGCCGGCGCCTGGGATGGGCAGATTGCGTGCAAACGTTTCGTCCGTCCACCGCAGGTGCGGACGATTCTCTATGATGGGCGTAGCGCAGTTACCGAACAGCTGCCGGGAATGCAGTTGCTGGACAAAACTACCGGACGCCGAGGAGGCCGCCATGCGTCAAGGAAGCGCCCCGAATTTCTGCCCGCCCACGGAGGAGGGTTTGACGCTCCAGCTCGAAGATGAGAACGGCGACATCGTCGAGCTCGAGTTCTTGGGCATTATCTTGCACGACGAGCGCGAATACGGGTTCTTCTTCCCGATTTCCGCCGATGAGGATGTCGGCTCGTCGGGCGAGGTCGTCGTTCTCGAAGTCGTCGAACTTGACGAGGAGGGTCAGCCCACGTCGTTCGAGCTGGTGGACGACGAAGCGGTCGCCGACGGGGCGTTCGCGGCATTCCGCGAGGCCACGAAAGACCTCTACGATTTCGAGTAGCGCTCGAGCGCTTATGCGGTCTGCGTCCCTCCGCCGCGCCAGCCGCGCGTGCGGCCTGCGGGCCTGCATCGCGTCGATCGTTCGGGCAGTTCGTGGGCCCGTCGCGCGCCAGCCGTCCATGCGGTTCGCGGGCCCGCCGCGGGCCAACCAACCTCCTCCCAAACGGTTACCAGGGGATAAGGTTCGCCGCGATAACGCAGGCGAGCATGATGGCAAGTGCGAGCGCCCCGTACGCATCGAGAGCCGAGTAGGCGAGCGGGGACAGGCGCGTGCGCCCTGCGTCCCCGTGATAGCAGCGGGCCTCCATGGCGCACGAAAGCGTTTCGGCATGACGGAACGCGCTCGTGAACAGCGGGACTATCAGGGAAGAGAGCGAGCGCAGCCGTCCCCTGCCAACACCTCCTGCGAACTCGGCGCCGCGGCTGATCTGCGCACGGTACACCGTCTGCGCCTCGAACACGAACTGTGGCAAAAACCGCAGGGCGATTCCCATCATCATGCCGAGCTCGTGAGCAGGCACACC
>CAUVMU010000059.1:0-7573 GCA_963552775.1 uncultured Eggerthellaceae bacterium
CCGCGCGCGCAGTCGAGCTCGTGGAGCTCATGGCGAGCGACACCCTGTCGTCCAAGCAGGCGAAGGAAGTGTTCGCCGCCGTCCTCGACGAGGACAAGGACCCGCGCACCATCGTCGAGGAGCGCGGGATGAAACAGGTGTCCGATACGGGGGCCATCGAAGCTGCGGTCGATGCGGTGCTCGCGGCGAACCCCGACAAGGTCGAGCAGTACCGCGGAGGCAAGACCGGGCTCATAGGGTTCTTCGTGGGGCAGTGCATGAAGGCCATGAAGGGCCAGGGGAATCCCAAGCTTATCAACCAGGTGCTTGAGCAGAAACTGGGTTAGCGCGTTCTGTGCGGCGCGCTTCGGCGTGCCGTACCGAGGCCGTCCGTTAAGCTGCGAGCCGTCAGCTTGCGATTGTTTGCATCTGGGATTTTCCGAGGTTGTCGGATGTCCTTGCATTTAGATTCTACAAGGACTGATTGTCGGTTCGATAGCGTTCCACAAGTTTAGAAAGCTCCTTTTTCGAATGCACATCGGTTTTCCGATAGATACTTTTCAAATGAGAATTCACTGTGCTTTCGGCTACAAATAACCCATGCGCCATGTCCCTGGCGCTCATTCCTTTGACTGCGAGGCGGAGCGTATCGGTTTCACGAGCTGACAGCTCGAACGTGGTCTTTATCCTCAAAAAGACGGCCTCATCGCTTAGTGCGGAGTCGATGGCCGTCATGCAAGGAACCTTTTTCTCGTCTTCACGTTCGTGGGAGGCAGTGCGGGAGAGCGTTGCCGCCATCAGGATGTTCATGGAAAAAAGCACGGCGAAGGCCGAGATGACGCTTATTGCCAGTATTGGAAACGTCGCCCGGTCGATTTGAAAGCCTTGTGACCCGAAAAGCAGACCGACGCTTAGCACGTTCGATCCGCCCACTGCGAATACGAGAAACAAGACGGAAAACCTCACGATGCCGAGGTGCCGCGTTTGCGCATGGATAAGAAGCACAAGCCATATAGTCATTTCAAGTACTATTTTTCCCGCAATAGTTGGAAAATTCCCCAAATCAAGATGGTTTTGCGCACCAATACCGGTAAGGAGGTCTGACCTTCGCCTTGGTTATAGGCGTGTATCGCGCCGTGTTTGAGCAAAGCCCCGCATGGTCGTTGATTGCATTCGCGGGAATATTAGTGGTCGAGGTAATCTTTTTCCGAAAATGGTGCCATAGGTTTTGTCCCATAGGTGCTCTGATGGGTCTTGTAGGGCTCAAGGCGTCGATAGGAAGGCCTCATGTAAATGAAGAGGTGTGCTTGAGGAATCGAGGTATCGACTGCAGGGTATGCGTGGATTCCTGTCCGGAATTACTTGACCCTCATAAAAGGATTATTCCAGAATGCACGAAATGCGGTGTATGCGCGGAAGGGTGCCCCGCCCACGCCATCGAGCTTCGCCTGTTCCCAAAAAGGGCAGACGCCGACCGTGTTTCGCATCTATCCAGGTTAGATTCGTAAGGGCATCCCAATCGGAGCGATTTTCGCTTTCGTGAGAAAGCGAAGTTGGTTCTTTCGAAAAAGGAAGGGAGCACGATGTCGTTGTTGCTCGAGAAGGCTCAAGACCGTTCGCTCAAACAGGTTGCCCTCTTTGAAACTCGCAGTTTGCCCGACGCAATCGATAAGCTGAGTTTTCTGGAGGACGATACCCCCGTCCTTTAGTTTGATGGAGAGCGGTCTTTGGCTTGCGAGGGAGCTTGGCTGCGCACAGGGCGGTTCTCGTTGAAGCACGGCTCGTTCATCGATCCGAGCGACCTGTCAGTTTACGGTCGCCAGTATTATGAGCTCGGCGGAGAAAACGGTCGTCATCATGCATTGCAGGTAGGATATTCGCTTGATGTCCCTGAGGGTGCGACTTTTCTTGAAGCGTTTGGGGACGCAAAAGGTCTGATGAAAGAACTGGGGACCGTCAACCCTTCTATAAAGTTGCTTCAGCCGAGCGAAAGTTTCGAGATGCACGGTCGTCTTACGCAGGGATGGAGCATGAGAATCTTTGAGATTGACGATATCCGGGAAGATAAGGTTTTGGTCTTTGGGTAGGCGATCGCTCGATTGCACGTCCAGCACGCACCTTCGGAAGTCAAATTCGGGAGACCAAAGATCTTCCACGTTCGACCTCACCTAGCAGGGCACCTAGCAGGGCGGCGGGTGGGGACTTGGGAAACGTCTCCAAAAATCTTGACAGACATTTACTGGAGCAATATATTGACAATATGAACGGCGACGGCTCTATAGAGTTCGAGTGGGACCCCAACAAGGCGAGGTCGAACGAGTCCAAGCACGGGGTGACGTTCGAGGAGGCGACCACGGCGTTCTACGACGCCTACGCGCGCGTCATCGCCGACCCGGACCACTCCGACGAGGAGGAGCGGTTTGTCATCATCGGGTTCAGCCGCAAGGTGAAGGTCCTGACCGTGTGCCGCTGCCACCGAGGCGCGGAGGACCGCATACGCATCATCAGCGCCCGTAAAGCCACGAAGAACGAGGAAAACCAGTATTGGAGGTTCGTGAGATGAGGGAAGAGTACGACTTCGGCGAGAGCCGCCCCAACCCTTACGCGGAGAAGCTGCGCAAGCCCGTGACCATGAACCTGGACGTGGATACGGTGGACTACTTCAAGGCTGAGGCCAAAAGGACGGGCATCCCGTACCAGAACATCATCAACATGTACCTCGGCCAGTGCGCCGCCGAGGGCAAGCACCTGGTGTTCGCCTAGGGGGCAACGCCTCCAAAGACATTCTCTTCCCGGCCACGCCGGGCGCGACGGCTCGAGGCCGTGCAGGCCGTCATTGACGCGCGCCGTCGGTTCTGTCGTTAAGCGTCCCGAGCTAGGTGACGCGCCGTTCTAGCCCGATGGTTGACCTCGCTTTATGAAGGCACACCATCGTTCCCTAAAACATATTTGGCCTTTTCGGCCTCATGGCGCATACTCCCCCCTAAATATAAGCATCCGGTATGAAAATATCGGTGAGGGGCCTGCGTTTGGTCACGTGGGTAATTAAACGACGCTATAGTATAATGGTGCAGGGCGATGACTGGAGCTTGCCCCTGTTCACATGCGCTATCGACGGTCAGGCGCGCTGCGCTCTCCGCTTCCAGCGGCAGGGCCTCGCTTAGAGCGGGCCTTCGCTGGCCCGGGCTGTTCGCACGGCCTGGGCGCGCCCTTGGAATCGCTCATCTGCCGTCCGCCGCCCGCGCCTGTCCAGGCGGGTTCCCAAGCCATCCTGGGCTCCTGGTGCGGAGCGGCGGATGCCCCGCCTCCCTATGGGAAAGAGAGCCTTTCCGCCTCCCTATGGAAAACATGGTGGAATGTTGGAGGTTTTATCGCCGATTATGCTGTAGTACTCTACTGTAGTAAAGTATTATCGCACCGAAGAGCACGCGATGCGCGCTGCTCTCGCGACCGCTTCTCCTTGTGCGCCTCGACGTTCTGCACGGAGGAGACCCAAGGGAAAACGACGTAGGAAACGAAGACCATGGACTTTGCAACATCATCGGGATTTCGCGATATTCTCGCAGACGAGGCGCTTGCCCGTGAGCGCATCAGCCGCGAAGTGCAGGACTGCTTCGCTGCGCGCGGCTACGTACCCATCGAAACGCCCACGCTCGAGAACATGGCGGTCATGCAGGCGGGCGGCCGCCTTCCCTCGTCGTCGTTTCGGTTCTTCGACGCGCAAGGCGACCTGCTCACCATGCGCCCCGACGTTACGCTCCAGGTCGCGCGTCTGTGCGCGATGCGCCTCGGGTCCGATCCCGGCCCGTTCCGCTTCCGCTACCGTCAGCGGGTCTTCCGTGAGGCCGAAGGGCGCCTGCGTGCCGACTCTCGCGAGAAGACCCAGATGGGGATAGAATGCATCGGTGACGGCGGCGTGGCGGCCGACGCCGAGGTCGTGAGCCTGTTCATCCAGGCGCTCGAGATAGCGGGCGTGGGAAAGTTCAGCGTCTCGATCGCAACCGTCGGGGTGCTGCGCGCCCTGCTCACCGGCAGCGGTGCGCCGAAAACGTGGGTCGAGCGGGTGCTCGAGGCCTTCCACGCATCGAATTTCGTCGCCATCGACGCGCTGACGACCGGCGCTGACCCGCGCGAAGTCGCTCCGGTGTACGCCCAGGCCATCTCGTCGTTGGCGCGCATCCGCGGCGGCCGTGAGGCCATCGAGGCCGTGCGTGCGCTCGCCGCCCCGCTCGGCTGCTGCGCCGACCTCGACGAGTTCGCCGCAGCCTATGATTTGCTCGACGAAGCAGGCCTAGGGTCGCGCCTGCTCGTCGATTTCTCCGTTATGAGCTCGTTCGACTACTACACGGGAATCGTGTTCGAGGCGTTCGCGCCCGGCCTGGGAACGCCTTTGGGCGGCGGCGGCCGCTACGACGACATGCTCGGCGTGTACGGAGCTCCGCGTCCTGCGGCGGGCTTCGCGTTCTTCCTGGAAGAGGCCATGGAAGCCGCCTCCGTCGCGCAGAGCGCTGCTGCCGACTCGTGCGAAGCCGCCGCAACCGCACCCGATTCGCCTGCCGCAACCGCACCCGACTCGCGCGAAGCCGCCGCAACCGCACCCGATTCGCCTGCCGTATCCGAGCCTTTCGCACGTCCCTTGCGCATCGCGGTCCCGAAAGGCTCGCTCAACGCCGACTGCGTGGCTGCGCTTCAAGCCGCCGGGCTCGATGTTGCGGGCCTGTCCGACCCGGGACGTGCGCTCATCGTGAAGAATCCCGGGGTCGAGTACGTCATCGTGCGGCCGACCGACGCGCCCGTGTTCGTGGAGATGGGCGCGGCCGATTGCGGCATCTGCGGTGAGGATTCGCTGCTCGAGGCCGCACCCGACGTGGTGGAGCTTGTCGATTTGAAGTTCGGCGGCTGCCGGTTCGTCGTGGCCGAGCCCGAAGGCGCTGCGGCTGCCACGGCCGAGCACTATCGCCGTCTCGGCTCCATCCGCGTGGCCACGAAGTACCCGCGCATCACGGCTGCCCATTACGCGAAAACGGGCGTGCAGGTGGAGATAGTCGAACTCCACGGCAACATCGAGCTGGGACCGCTCACCGGCGTTTCCGAGCGTATCGTGGACATCACGGCCACGGGAACGACGCTGCGCGAGAACAATCTCGTCGTGGTGGAGGAAGTGCTCTCGTCTACCGCGCGCTTCTTCGCGAACGTCTGCGCGTTCCGTACCGACCCGCGTATCCAGCAGCTCGCTCGTGCGCTCGCCGCGCACGTGCAGACCGAACAACCGCCCGTCGCCTGCGACGGCAGTCGAGAAGGGGAGTAACCCATGCGCCGTATCGTTCTTACCCCTGACGAGCGTTTCAGCAACGCCCACCTCAACCGCAAGAGCGCCTTCAACGCCGAGGCCATGTCCGCGGCCGCGAGCATCGTCGAAGACGTGCGCGAGCGCGGCGATGACGCGCTGCGCGAGCTCACCGAGCGCTTCGACGGCGTGCGCGTCGAGGGTTTCCGCGTGCCGCAGGTCGCGATCGACGAGGCGCTTTCCCGAGTCGACCCGAAGATATCCGAGGCGCTGCAGCATGCGGCCCGTCAGATTCGCGAGTTCCATGAGCGCCAGGTCGAGCAGAGCTGGTTCGCCACGCGCGCCGACGGAGCGGTGGTGGGGGCGAAGGTGACCCCGCTCGACTCCGTGGGCATCTACGTGCCCGGGGGTCGCGCGCTCTACCCGTCCACCCTGCTCATGAACGCGATTCCCGCCTCGGTCGCGGGCGTGGGGCGCATCGTCGCCGTTACACCCCCTGCCAAGGACGGCTCGCTCGACCCCGCGATTCTCGAGGCCTGCCGCCTGGCGGGCATCACCGAGATCTACTCGGTCGGCGGCGCCCAGGCGATCGCCGCGCTTGCGTACGGCACCGCTTCCATCGCCCCGGTCGACAAGATCACGGGCCCGGGCAACGCGTTCGTGGCGGCCGCGAAGCAGCTCGTGTCGGGCGACGTCGGCATCGACATGGTCGCAGGTCCCTCGGAGGTGTGCGTCGTCGCAGACGAGCAGGCCGACCCCTCCCTTGTGGCTATCGACCTCATGGCGCAGGCCGAGCACGACCCTCTGGCCACGTGCTATCTCGTCACGCTTTCGAGCGGCTACGCCGATCGGGTGGAGGCGGCCATCGCCGAGCATCTAAAGCGCTCGACGCGCGCGGATATCACATCGGCGTCGCTTGACGAGCAGGGCCTCATCGTGGTGTGCGAGAGCCTGTCCCAGGCGCTTGCGGCCGTGAACGTCATCGCTCCCGAGCATCTCGAGCTGCACATTGCGAACGCCATGGACTCGCTCGGGACCATTCGCCATGCCGGGGCTATATTCCTGGGCGAATGGACTCCCGAAGCGGTGGGTGACTACGTGGCGGGTCCCAACCATACGCTGCCCACGGGCGGCACGGCACGGTTCTCCTCGCCGCTTTCCGTCGAGGAGTTCGTGAAGAAGTCGAGCATCATCCAGTACTCGCCCGCCGCGCTCGAAAGCGATGCCGAGGCGATCATGGCCATTGCCTCGCACGAAGGGTTGTGGGCGCATGCGCAGAGCGTGAAGCTGCGGCGCGACCGTATCGTCGCCGCCCGGAGCGCGGAATAACGTCGGAATAACGTCGGAAAAACGAGAGGAGAGCGTCCATGCGCACTGTGCGCGCAGCATCCCCCCAGCTGGCATCTGTAGAACCGTACGAACCGAAGTACCTGCCTGCCGAGGTGATGGTCTCGGCGAACGAGAACCCCCTCGACGTACCTGCGGACGTTCGCCGGCTCATCGAGCGCGAGATCCGTTCCACGGCCCTGAACCGTTATCCCGATCCTTTGGCGAACGATCTGCGCGATCTGATTGCCGAGGCGAACGGGCTCGACTGCGACCAGGTGCTCGTGGGCAACGGCGGCGACGAGCTCCTGTTCGATTTGGCGCTCGCCTGGGGCGGGCCGGGGCGTACGTTTTTGAACCTGCCGCCGGCGTTCAGCGTGTACGCGAACAACGCGCAGCTGACGAATACGACGGTAGTCGACGTACCGAGGCGGGCCGATTTCAGCATCGACGAGGACGCCGTCGTCGCGCGGCTTTCGCGCGGCGATATCGATTTCACTATTCTGACCAGTCCGAACAACCCTACGGGCGACCTCGTTGACGCGCACTTCGTCGAGCGGGTCCTCGACGCTTCGGACGCGCTCGTCATGGTCGACGAGGCCTACTTCGAATTCTCGCGGCGTACGGTGCGTCCGCTTCTGGACGCGCACGAGAACCTGGTCGTCCTGCGCACGTTCTCGAAGGCGTTCGCGCTTGCGGGCGTGCGGATGGGCTATCTGCTCGGCAACGAGTACGTGCTGTGCGAGTTCAAGAAGGTGCGCCAGCCCTATTCGGTCGATGCGGTCTCACAGGCGATCGCGCGCGTGGTGTTCGCGCGCCGAGCGGCGTTCGAGCGCGGGGTCGACCTCATCATCGAGGAGCGCGGTCGGCTTATCGAGCGTCTTGCGGCCCTGCCGGGCGTCGAGGCGTTCCCGTCCGAGGCGAACTACGTGCTGTTCCGTGTGGAGAACGCAGGCGAGGTATGGCGCGGCCTGCTTGCGC
>CAUVMU010000060.1:0-7509 GCA_963552775.1 uncultured Eggerthellaceae bacterium
TGCCTTCGAGCGCGCGGAGCATGTCCTCCTCCGAATCGAAGACGGTCCACTCTACGCTACCCTCGCTTACCGAGAACAGCCCTCCCGGTCTTTCTCCCGCGTCGGTTCCTGAGTCCGCAGACGTGATGCTGCCGACGAGCTCGTCTCCGGCGTTGAGATGTCCGCCCGGCACCGATGCTCCCTCGTCAAGCGAGCAAATAGCTATAGGGATTCCATGGGGCGAGAGCTTCATGATCGGATACACAAGCAGAAGCGCGAACGCGCCGGCGATAAGCGCAATACAGGTGGGTACGGCGTAGCGAGCCGCCCTTCGTATTTTTTTCGGCAAAGTCATGTCTCCTCCTTCAAAAAAGCAACTATAGGTTGTAATATTGATTATAGGCAGCATGGCGAAGAGGAAAAACCAACGATTCGACGGGGCAAGCCGTATTCAGATACGCTGCGGCGCCGCCGGACAGGCGTGGAGGGGAGGTACGCCCATGGCGAGGCCGCCTAAGAATGCGGAGGGACCATCGGTGCGCGAGCGCATCAAGGAAGCGTTTTGGGAGCTATATGGAACGCGCCCTTTGGAGAAGGTGAGCGTGAAGGACGTCTGTGCGCGGGCGCAGTGCAACAAAACTACGTTCTACTACCACTTCGGCTGTACGGCGGACGTCCTCGCAGAGATAGAGGCTGATTGCATGCCCTCAGACGTGCCGCGCATGGTTGCGGACGTGGTGACGGGCCGCGTCGGCGAAGACGCGCTCGAACGCTTCGTGGCCGAGAACGAACGCCGGATAGAGACGATACGTCTGCTCCTGGGGCCGAGGGGGGACCCTGGGTTCAAGTTCGCCATGGAGCGTGCAGTACTTGAGGCATGGTGCGAAAACTTGGAGGTGAACCCCTCCAAGCTCGACCGTCAGGACGAGATGTTCATCAGATATTCGGTGGGTGGCGTGACGAACATCCTATCGGAGAGCTGGTCTGACGGCGAGGTCTTCGACTTCGTGGGCCTTTACGAATTCGCCATCGGCTTCATCGCCCCACAGATGGGAAAGATGATTAAGAAATACTCGCATGGCCGAGATGATTAAGGAGTGCTCGCATGGCCGGGGCGTATCGCATGCCGCGTTTTGGCCTATGCTCTTCAAGACGCATACGGCAGGTTCGTCTTCGTGGGGATGCTCTTGGCCTCGGCCTCGCGCATCGGCCTCGCGCACACTTGCGACCTCGGCCTCGCGCACACTTGCGGCCATATCGTCCCCTTCCTTAAAGAGTTTCTCGCCTAGGCCGTATGCGGCCGGGCAGCTTCATGTAGTCGGGTAGGTCGACGAAGCCCATCTCGCGGTAGAGGCTCTTGGCGACTTCCGAGCTCTCCAGGTAGACCTTGCCCGTGCCGCGCATTGTTGCATCGGCGACGAGAAACTCGACGATCATACGCCCGATGCCTTTGCCGCGAAGCTCCGGGAGTGCGAAGACGTTCATGAGGTACCCGCATGTGCCGGAAAGGTTGTCGGGGGAGGGCATCTCGTCCTGGTAGCAGATTCCGCCGCAGCCGACGATGCGGCCGCTGTCGGAATCGAGGGCGAAGGCCGCAGTGTGCGTGCCGTCGGACAGGTGCTCGCGGTAGTACGTCTCGTTGTTCGTGCGGATTGCTCCCTCGTCGGCATCGCGCCATACGTCTGCGAACACTTCTCGCAGGACGCGCATACGCCACTCCATTAGCATGTTCAGCTCGTCGAGTCCGACGTTCCTCACCTCGACGTTCATGCCGCATCGCCTGCCTTCATGACGACGGGAAGCTTCGACACGTCGGGCTTGCCGTTCGCGTTTAGCGGAATCTGCGGCATCTGGATGATAAACTCGGGAATCATGAAGTCGGCCAGGTTCTCGGCGAGCTCGCGGCGCACCTGCGAGACCTTCACGTCGTTGTCCGTCAGCACGATGTAGGCGGTCATGTACGGCAGGCCCTCCTCGTCGGAAAACGCCCGAACGACCGCCTGCTCGACACCCGCGCACTGGTAGAGACGCGACTCGATCTCCATCACCTCGACGCGCTTGCCGTATATCATGACCTGCGTGTCCATGCGGCGCAGGAACGCCAGGTTGCCGTCGGGGAGCCAGTAGCCCAGGTCCCCGCTGCGGTACATGACGGTTCCGTCGGGCATCCGCTCGAACGCCTCGTTCTCCTCGTCGTGGTCGCCTGCGTAGCCCCGCGACACGCCGCCACCCAGGATGCAGACCTCGCCGGTCTCGCCTGCGGGAACCTCGCGGCCCTCCTCGTCGAGCACCGCGATTCGCGTTCCCAACACCGGCTTTCCGATGGGATAGGTGCCGTCATCGAGCGGCGCGCCGTCCCGGCAACGGTAGTAGGACGCGCACACGGTCGTTTCGGAGGGCCCGTAGGTGTTGTACACCTCGGTCTGCCCGACCAGTCGGTCCACGTGGTGGGCCCGCAACACGTCCCCGCCGCTTATGAGCAGGCGCAGCGAAGACGGGATGTCCGGCAGGTGGTTGATCTCGGCAAGGAGGTAGGGAAACCCTGAGAGCATGCTCACGCCATGGCGCTCGACGAACGCCATGAGGCTGCGCGCGTCTGCCTTGTCGTCGTCGGAGGGGATGGCCAGCGCCGCCCCGTTGAGCAGGCTGGCGAACACCTCCTCCACGAAGATGTCGAACGAGCACACCGAGTACTGCAGCATGATGTCGCCAACGTCGGGGTGAAACTCGTTTTCGAAGGCGCGCACGTAGTGGCAGATGTTACGGTTCGTGACCGACACGCCCTTGGGCCTTCCCGTGGTGCCGGAGGTGTAGAGGACGTACGCGAGCGCGTCGGGGTCTTGCACGTAGCTTCGCAGCTCGCTTCCCGGGATTGCGGTGCAGATCGAGCAGTCGGAGTAGACCTGCTCGAACCCCTCGAGTTTCGAGGAGAGGTGCATCTCGGTCAGCACGAAGCCGACGTGCGCCTCGTCCATCATGTAGCGGATTCTGCCCGTGGGGAACGTCGGCTCGGCCGGCACGTACAGGGCGCCCGCCTTCAGGACTGCTAGGATGGACGCCACCATCTCTGCGCGGTGGCGCATCACGATGCCAACCGCGCGCGTGCCGTCGGGAAAGCTGTCGGCGATCATGTCGACCATGTCCGACAGCTCGCCGAACGTGAGCGTGCGCGCGTTCTCTATGATGGCCGGCGCGTCGCGATGCGCCGCGACCGCAGCCTTGAACATGCCGTATACCGTTTCCTCCATCGTTTCCCCCTTGTCGTTCACAGGATCGCCGCGATGCCCTTGGCGCTGCGCAGTGCGGCGTCTGTGATGTGGTTGCCCGGGTTCAATTCCCATTGCACATCGATGTCGGCATTGCGGTAGTGGGCGACGATGGCCTCGGTGCGCTGTCGCACGGTCTTGAGGAGCTCGTTTCGCGACCGCGCCTCCTTGTCGCCCAGCGAGATGTACACTTTGCCCGGCCGTCGCGCGAAATCGTGGCTCACGCAGTAGTCGGCGAAGCCGGGGAACCACAGTGACCCGGACATGCTCGCGACGTTTTCGAACGCATCGCAGTTGTACGCCGCCCAGAGCGCGAACAGGCCTGCGAGCGAGTAGCCCGCGATGCTCGTGTGGGCGGGCCTGCCGCGAACCAGCTCTTTCGCTCTCGGCAGGATCTCGCCTAATAGCAGCTCCAGGTACTCGCCGGCCCCGCCCGTGCACGCCGCGTCGTTTGCGGAAAGCGGCGGGCATTCCCACGGCGACATGTCGTGGTCCCAGTCCAGACGGCCCACGACGAGCAGGTTAAGCTCCGAGCAGCCGGTCCCTTTCAGCGCCTCCACGACGGAGCTTCCGTCGCCCGCGTAGTTGTTCAGCAAGACGAGCGGCCTTCCCTCGCCTTGCGCGAGGTAGAGCGTCGCCTCCTTGCCATGCGCCGTGTACGTCGCTGCTTCCATGCAAATGCTCCTCGTTCTCACAGGGTCTTGACTGGCCTTCCGCTGTCGGTATTATGATGCTACTAGATTCTTAAATACGTTCAAGTACTATCATTTCCAAACCTAAGTACCACACTTGATACTGGCAAAGGAATCACCATGGCAGAGGAGTTCATGACTTACGAGGAATACATACGCGACGTGGGCACTGGCATCGTCACCGACCAGGGGAACTGCCCCGTCACGCCTCTGCTCGTCATGCTGCAGGGCAAGTGGAAGTCCCAGGTCCTTTACGAGTTGTGCATTTACCCGACAGCGCGCTTCGGACAGATTCGCGACGACCTGCCGGGAATCACTAACTCCACTCTCACGCGCGTGCTGCGCGAGCTGGAACGCGACGGGCTTGTGCGCCGCGAGCAGTTCAACGAGATTCCGCCGCACGTGGAGTATTCTTTCACCGAGATGGGCCGCGACCTCATGCCCGTGTTCTACGAGATCATGCGCTGGGGGTTCAAGCACGACGTGGGCGGCATCGCGGCCGGGCAAGGCGAGTGAGCGCCATGCAGCTGTCGTTCGAGGCATATGAGGAGCAGCCCTCGTCCGTCGACGAGGCCGTTCCCGCATCGGCCCCGCTCGCGGAGCGCATGCGGCCGCGCACGCTCGACGAAGTGGCGGGGCAGGCGCACCTCATAGGGCCGGGCAAGGTGCTCAGACGCATCATCGAGGCCGACGCCGTGCAGTCCATGATCTTCTGGGGACCTCCCGGCGTCGGCAAGACGACGCTCGCGCGCGTCATCGCGCGGCAGACCCGCGCGAAGTTCGTCACGTTCTCGGCCGTCGCGAGCGGCATCAAGGAGATACGCGAGATCATGAGGCAGGCCGACACCCAGACTGCCATGGGACAGCGCACCATCGTGTTCGTCGACGAGATCCACCGCTTCAACAAGGCCCAGCAAGACGCGTTCCTCCCCTTCGTGGAGAAGGGCGCTATCACGCTCATCGGCGCCACGACCGAGAACCCTTCTTTCGAGGTGAACGGGGCCTTGCTTTCCCGTTGCAAGGTGTTCGTGCTGAAGGCGCTTACCGAAGACGAGGTCGTGGGCCTGCTGCGACGCGCGCTAACTGACGAGCGCGCGTTCGGCAGTCAGGACGTGCGCATTTCCGACGAGCTGCTTGCCGCTGTTGCCACGTTCAGCAACGGAGACGCGCGCACGGCGCTCTCCACGCTCGAGATGGTCGTGCTCAACGGCGACGATGACGGCGGCGTCGTGACCGTGACGCCCGAGACCGTCGAGCAGTGCACCTCGCAGCGGAGCCTCCTCTACGACAAGCTGGGCGACGAGCACTACAACATCATCAGCGCGCTGCACAAGTCGATGCGCAACTCCGACCCTGACGCGGCGGTCTACTGGCTAGCGCGCATGCTGGAAGCCGGCGAGGACCCGCTCTACGTCGCGCGGCGCATTACGCGTTTCGCCGCCGAAGACGTCGGGCTCGCCGATACGAACGCGCTCAACGTGGCCGTGAACGCCTTCTACGCCTGCCACTTCATCGGGATGCCCGAATGCACGGTTCACCTGGCCGAGGCCGTTATCTACCTGTCTCTCGCGCCCAAGTCGAACAGCAGCTACATCGCCTACGAGTGCGCCAAGAAGGACGCGCTGCACAGCATGGCCGAGCCCGTGCCGCACGTCATCAGGAACACCCCTACGCGTCTGATGAAGGACCTGGGCTACGGGGACGGCTATCGCCTGGCCCACTACGAGGAGCATAAGGTGGCCGTCGGCATGCAGTGCCTGCCAGACTCTCTTGTCGGCACAGAGTACTACCGGCCTACGTCTGAGGGCCGCGAGGCCTGGATGGCCGAGCGGTTGGCGCAGGTGAAGCAGTGGCGTGAGAGAACGCCTGAAGGAGGCGGCCTGAACGAAGGGAGTGCCCATGGGTAAGGTGGTCATACTGAAGGGGAGCCCTCAGAAGGATGGCGACACCGACCTGATGGTGGACTCAAGCGCCGCCCTCAGGCTCGAAGGCTCCAGATCATCGTCCAGCTCGCGGAGGCTACTGTGACGGTCGAGCGCAGCGCTGAGAAGCATCCCGCATAAGCCCGTCCCGCGCTTTCGGCGTTTGCGCAGGATGAATGCTGGCGCAGCGTATCCGAAAGCCCTACTCCCACTCAATAGTCCCCGTTTTTCCGAGCGGTGCTGCCTCGTCCACCTCGTATCAACCCATGCTGCCACGTCCGGCGAAATCCCGCGTTTTCGCGCTTTCGGGTGGTAGCCAGTTGGTAGCCGGAAAGCGGCTACCACCCTGGTAGCCAGTGATGGGGAGTAAATGCTCCCGGTATGGGGAATAAACGCCCTGACCTGCGAAAACGGGTGGTAGCCAGTCCCGGGAAAACGCGAAGTGGCTACCACCCCCGGAATCGCCCTTCCGAGGCCGTTTTCACGGCAATATGGGGAGCAAGGGAAGGGAGTGAATTCGCATGGCGTCCTACCTGCGAAAACGTCTTCCAAAACCCCCGAAATGGTAGCCAGCTGGCTACCACGGGTGCGCGGGTTTCAAGATTCACCCCAAGCATGCGTCCGATCGAGTGGTTAGGGAACTACTGCAGGTGGAAAGCGTCACCGAGAAGGTGGACACGACACGCGCTACGCTCTATCGACGCGTGGCAGATGACGGGCGACAGCGCTAAGGGGCATCGAGGCTGCCTTTATGACAGCAACCGCACGAGCAACGTGGCCGAGAGGCCGATAACGACGCCCGCGCATCCGCCCGCGACAACCCTCTTTATGGCGCTTGCGCCGAGTGGCGCGGATCCGCGCTCCGCCTCTATCTCTTCGAGGGATTTCCCGTTGCGGAACGCCCTGATCTCGCGATAGGTGCGACGTTCGAACCTCTTTTCAAGCGTAATCAGGGAATACAGTGCAAGTGCCCAAACAAGCGCGCTTGTAGCCAGGGCAAGCCGGTTCTCGAGTGAGAACGAGACGAGCATCGCAACGAGGGCGACTGCGAGGAGCACCGTGTAGAGCAATGCGTCCCCCTGAGGGAACGGACGTCTTCTTCCGCGGTCCTTGAGTTCATCATGGGGAGGTCTCCTTTCACGAGGTCGTCGATGGAGGTCCCGAAGAAGTCGGCGATTATGGCCAGGCTCTGCATGTCCGGATAAAACTTCCCGTTCTCCCAGTTAGAAATCGTCTGGCGGCTCACGAACACTTTCCCTGCGAACTCGTCCTGAGACATCCCCGCATCCGTGCGCAGCTCCTTGATCGTCTTGCCGACCTCCATGTGACCCTCCCTTCAAGCTTTGCGGATACTACCCTAGCGCGCTCAATCGCCATTGTCCGTCAAACGAGTTTGCGAGGAGCAGCCCCAGATGTCAAAATTGTTTTGCATCGACAGCATTGACGCCTCTTTTCCCTTACGGCAACCACTTTGCAGCCTCTCCTTCGGGGAGGGTCAAGGAGACGTTCGCGCTCTTTTTGAAAATCTGGACGTCTAGCGCTTCTTCGGGTTCTGCAGTCCAGGAAGCATGGCGACGACAACCTCGGCAATCCTCGCCGGGTCCTCGCTGTCGACGAGGAGCATGGGCTTGGCGCCCTCGTAGGGGACCT
>CAUVMU010000061.1:0-7496 GCA_963552775.1 uncultured Eggerthellaceae bacterium
CCGAACTCGAATCGATATCCCGCATGCCCGCGCGCGTGAAGTGCGCCGAGCTGGCCTGGCGTACCCTCGACGGCGTACTCGAGGAAAACGGGCTGTAGGAGAACGAACTGCGTGAAGTCGTTGAGCTTGCAACTATCAGATTAGGATTCGTCTACGACCGGCAGGGGACGAACTACGCGAAGTCGTTGAGCTTGTAACCGACGCGCCAGACCGTCATGAGGTACGCGGGGTGCGCCGGATCGTCCTCTATCTTCTCGCGAATCTTGCGCACGAGCACCGTGACGGTGTTCGGGTCGGCTGCCGAGCCGTCCTTCCAGAGCGCGTCGATTATCTGGTCTCGCGTGAACACCGTCCCCGGGTCGCTCGCCAAAAGCGCCAGCAGCTCGAACTCGCGTGACGACAAACCCACCGGGCTCCCCTTGAGCTTGACCTCGTACTTGTTGAAGAACACCTCGAGCTCGCCCACGCAACACGATCCCGGGCGCGCCGTGAAGCCCGCATCCGCACGGTCGCGCTCCCGCATGCGGCGGCGCAGCTGGGCGTTCACCCGCAGCACCAGCTCTTCGTTGAAAAACGGTTTGACCAGGTAGTCGTCGGCGCCGGCGTTGAACCCCACGCTCTTGTCGACGATGTCGCCCTTCGCCGAGAGGAACATCACCGGCACGCGCCGTCCCTCCTCCCTGATGCGCGCGCAGACGTCGAACCCGTTCGTATCGGGCAGCATCACATCGAGGAGCAGCATGTCGGGATGCTCCGCCCGCAGCATGTCGAGTCCGTCGGCCCCGTTCGCCGCGCAGCAGTACTCCCAGCCTTCGCGCTCGGCGATATGCCCCACCAGCTCGCGCATGCTCTCGTCGTCATCGACGAGCATGATCTTGACCATACGCGCCCCCTTCGCTCTCCCCTTCTTCGTGCAATGGAGCTCCCGATGCGCTTACAGGCCCGGCCGCCTCCGATGCATCCGGACCTTCAGCCGCTTCCGACGTCGACGCGGGCGCAGCAGAATCCGCAGGCACACGATCCTGCGCCCCGATATCCTGCGCCCCGATATCCTGCGCGTCTTCGACCGCAGGCGGTCCAGCGACCGGCAGCGCCACGGTGAACGCCGACCCGCATCCCCGATCGCTCTCAAGGCCCACGCGGCCGCCGAGCATGCCGCACAGGTCGCGTACGAGCGAGAGCCCCAGACCGCTTCCTCCGTAGCTGCGCACGGTCGACATGTTCTCCTGCGTGAAGCGCTCGAACACCAGGTCGTGCTTGTCGCGCGGGATGCCGATGCCGTTGTCCCGCACCGTGATGAGCACTTCGTCGGCACCTTCGTCGTACTCGACGCCGATGCGCACCCATCCTCCCGAATCGGTGAACTTCACGGCGTTGCTCACCAGGTTCATGAGAATACGGCGCACCTTTTCCCAGTCGCTCATGATCAGCGGTACCGAGGGGTTGACAGACGACGACAGGTCGATGCCGCGCTTGTCGGCAAGGGGACGGCTCGACGACTCGACCATGCTCACCACGTCGGCCACGTCGACGAGCTCGAGGTTCAGTTTCTCGGAACCGGCTTGGATGCGCGCCGTCTCAAGGATGTTGTTCACCATCTCGAGCAGCGTTTGGCCGTTCTTCTCCACCTCGTCGAGCTGGCGGCGCATGCGAGCGCCCTCAGCGGGCACATGGTCGACCAAAAGCTCGGTGAACGCCAGAATCGACGTGAGCGGCGTGCGCAGCTCGTGGCTAACGATGGCCAGGAAATCCGACTTGTACTGGCTTTCCTGCTTCAAGCGCTCGTTAACGCGTTCGAGCTGGCTGCGCTGCTCCTCAAGCTGGCGATTCGCTTCGGCAAGCTGCTCGGTACGATCTTTCACCTGGCCTTCGAGGTCGCGGTAGAGCACGGTCAACGTCGAGGACATGGAATTGAAGCGATCGAACAGCACGTCGGTCTCCCGCGACCCGTACATCGACTCCACCTTCTCCAGCCGAACGTCGTCGGAAGGGTTGCGGTCGATGAGCGCAAGGTTCTCGCCAAGGCGCGCGAGCGGATGGGTCACCATCTTGTTCAGCGCGAAGTAGATGGTTACGGCAAGGCAGGCCATGATGGCAAGGAAGAACAGGATGTTGTCGGTCACGGAGCGCTGCATGCTGTCGTAGTACAGGTCGGTGGGGATGATGATGCTCATGCCGCCGCCCGAATCGCCGATGCTCCATCCCTCCTTCGGATGCCCGAGCGGGTCGAGCTCTCCTGCGGGCTGACCGTGGCACTCGACGCAGTGCTTCGTCACCCTCATGGAGCGCACGTAACGGAAAACCGGCTTGCCCTTCCACTCGGTGAAGCCGTAGTACTCGGACGCGCCCTCTTCGAAGGCGAGCAGCGCCTCGGTCTCGAAGACGTCCGGAGAGTTGGAGGGATTGCGCGGCTCGAGCTTGGTGAAGCGGATGATGTCATCGGAATGGCGCCCGAACAAAGCTGCGACCGATTTGCCCGCCACGGCGCAATGCAGGCCCTTGTAGTCGTAGGTGCCGTCGGCGGCGTAGTTGATGATTCCCTGGTTGACCGAGACGAACTCCCACACCGCATCCATCTCCACGGCCAGCATGCGCGACTGGTCGAGGATTTCGGCCTCGGTACGGTCACGTTGCTGCTGGCACGTCCACAGCGAGAAGGCTATCGAAAGCGTCGCCAGAACGATGGCGAGCAGGCCGACGATCTTGATCTTGAACCCGATGCGCGATACGGAGTCGCGCCGCTGAAGCATGCCCCTCGACCCCCTGTCGCGCATCCCTGAAGCACCCTGTCATTATAATGCCTTCGCCCGCATGCACGAGCGGGAACGGAAGCAGTCCGCAGAGCCGCGAGCAGAGCAGACGTGCGAAAGCTTCCCCGATACGTCCGAGCTCCCTCGGCAACGAAAACCTGCGGCGACTTCGACGCGAGGCGCGCGGGAAACGCACGGCGCCTGCAGGTCATCATACGGCCTTTCGCCCAGCCTGAGCCACGGAGGCGCGCGGGAAACGCACGGCGCCTGCAGGGGACGGAAAACCTGCGTCTACTCAGCGCGCCCTCCCGCAGCCTCGTCGGGAACGGGCGGATCGACCTCGAGCGCTTCGACAAGCGCCCGCAACGTGCCCGCAGCGACACCTGCGACCGCACGGTAGAACGGAGTGCGCGCGGCGCCCTCCACGCTCGCGAGATACTCTGGCGCGAACATGAGCAGGTGCTCGGCGAGAAAAGAACGCGCAGCATCGAGGGCCTCTTCGCTTCCCCGCTCGAACAGCTTGGCGAGGAAGGCGAACTCGAGGGCGATATGGTCATCGGGCACCTCGAAGGACCCCGCCGTACAAAACCCCTGCGCCGCATACGCAGCCCGCACCGCAAGCGTGGTCGGGCCGAGCATCGTACGGTCCTCGGTGCGGTACACCGATTCGTACGGCGAGGTCTTGCTGCAATCGACCATGTAGAACAGATAGGCGTAATCCTGGCGCAGCTCATGGTAGAGCAGCAGCAACGCCTCCTCGTCCGCAGCGTCATCCAGGATGTGCGCCAGCGCGCGGGCCGACTGCTCGGCCACTGCGGTAAACGGCACCTCGAGCAGCAGGTCGGCCCGTTCGCGCAGCGAGCGCAGCGCCTCTTCCTCAAGGGATGACCCGAGCATTGTCGCGCAGAATCCGCACAACACCTCACAGGCTTGACGCTGCGTCGCTTCCATGGCGCTCCTCCGTTTCTAATGCGTCAGCTCGAGCGGGTTCATGATGTCGCCCCTACGCTCGGCGTCACGATGCGCCATGAACACCACGTTCGGCTTCGTCTCGTTGTCGAGCGTGCCCAGCATATCGAGGGTCCCGTGCGCAGCGCGCAAATCTTCGATAGACCCGAACTCGATCGCGCGCACCGGGCAAGCCTTAGCGCACACCGGATCGAAAGCCGCGTCCTCGCTGCGGTCCGTGCACATGACGCACTTGTGCGAAAAACCGTCGGCAAGCTTGACCGGATGGTTGTACGGACACGACTTTTCGCAGGTCATGCAACCGATGCAGATGCTCTTGTCGTTGTTTACGATACCCGTCTCCAGATCTTTCTGCATAGCGCCCGTGGGGCAGTGCTTCACGCAGGCCGGGTCCTCGCACTGACCGCAGGTCATAGACACATAGTAGGCGAATGCGGCCTGCGTGAACGCACCCGCGTCGTCTTTGGTCCACTCGCCGCCGCCGAACTCCCACACCTTGCGGAATTTCTCGGGCGCCTCGAGATCGTTGCGGTCGAAACACGAGGTCATGCACGCTTTGCAGCCTATGCAGATGTCGGTGTTGACATAAAAACCGTATTGAGTCATGGCCGTACCCTCCCTTACGCCTTCTCGATTTTGCACAGGTTGCTATGCACGCCGTTGCCCTTGGATATGGGAGTCGGACGCATGCTCGTCAGCACTGAAATGCAGCCGCCGTAATCGACGTTATCCAAGCTGCCGATGTCCTCGGGAGCGCGCGACGCGGGGTCGTACCACGCGCCCTGGGGCAGCGACGCCACGCCGGGCATGATGCGGTTCGTCACTTTCGCGGAAATGCGTACCTGGCCGCGCTTCGTCGAGATGAGCACCTCGTCACCGTTCTCAATGCCGAGATCGGCAGCATCCTGAGAGTTGATCCAGCACTGCTGCGGGGCGACCGATTTCAGCCATTCCACGTTGCCGTAGCTCGAGTGCGTGCGCGTCTTGGTATGGTGCCCGATCAACTGGATGGGGTACTCGTCCTTCGTGGACGCATCGCCGTAGCTCTCAGGCGCTTCGTACCAGATGGGCAGCGCGGTGATCTGGTCGAGACCGTCGTCGGGCACGTACCCGCCGCACGTCAGGTCCCACTGCTTCGACAGGTTGTACGCCTGCTTGCTGAACACCTCGTACTTGCCCGACGGGGTGGCTATCTTCTCGGGTTTGGGAATCTTGGGGCTGTGGGCGTCGGTCTGCTTGAACAGGCCCTGCTCCTTGAACTCCGCGAACGTGTCGGGCAGCTTGTCGCCTGCGGCTTTGCCCTGCTCGTAGAGCCATTCGACCCAGTCCTCCTGGGTTTTGCCCTCGGTGAACTCGTCCTTCACGCCGAGCTTTTCGGACAGGAGCGTGCAGATCTCGTAGACCGGTTTCGCCTCGAACAGCGGATCGATGGCGGGGCTTTCGCAGCACACGTAGCCGGTCCAGCCCGATCCGCCCTTAATCACGTCGATTTCCTCGAAACTCGTCGTTCCCGGCAGCACATAGTCGCTCACCATGGCCGTCGGGGTCATGTGGATGTCGCACGTGACGACGCAGCGCAGGCCGGAGTCCTTCTCGTCGGGAAGGTTGAAGATGCGCAGACTGTCGTTGATGTCGCCGTGCTGGCCGCACATGATGTTGCTCGCGTAGTTCCAGATGAACTTGATGGGGGCCTTCAGCTTGATCTGACCCGGCTTTTCGGCGTAGGTGGTGGCGCCGGTCGCGTCGATGTTGCGCACGCCCCACGTCGCGTCCGTCATGGACTTGTAGTCCTCGATGGCCTGGTACCAATCGAAGAACGAAACCGCCACGGGCACGCTGTTCTTCTCGGGAAAGCAGTTGAGCGCTGAGGGCACCTTGAAGGGAACGCCGCCGACGCCCTCGCGGGCTCCGGTACCGCCGCCGGAGATGCCCACGTTGCCGGTGATGGTCGCCATAAGGGCGATAGCACGCGAGATGTTGCCGCCGTTCGCATGGCGCTGCGGGCCCCATCCCTGGATGGTGGCCGTCGGGCCGTCGGCGAACGCCTCGGCAAGCTCGCGAATGGTGTCGGCGGGAATACCCGTGATCTCGGCGGCCCACTCGGGGCTCTTCTCGCCCGAGCCGGCGTACGCGCCGGTTCCGCGCAGGTAGGCTTCGTAGGACATATCCTCGGAAATCGTCAGTTCGCCGGATTTGTCGAAACCCATGAACGTCGTGTCCTGAGGCTCGCCTTCCTTGACCTCCTCGAGGAACGAGTCGGAGTAGAAACCGATGAACTTCTCGCGGATCATCGACTCGTCAAGGCGCCCCTCGGTAAGCAGATGGTAGATCATGCCGGAAGTCAGCGCCGCGTCCGTGCCGGGACGAACGGGAATCCAACGGTTCGCTACGCCGACGGCCGTGTCGGACAGATGCGGATCGATGACGAAGATGGTGGTCTCGGGATTCTGCTGGCGCACCCACGCGATCAAGTACGTCATGGCCGAGCCCGACATGCGCGTGTTGGCCGGGTTGTTGCCCCACAGCACGATGTTCTTCGAGTTGACCAGGTCGGTCACCTCGTTGTTCGACCAGGCGTCGCCGTTGAACAGCGGGAGCTCCCAGGTTATCTGGCCGGTCGAATAGTCGCAGTAATGCCTGAGGTAGCCGCCCCAGCAATTCATCATGCGCGCAAGCGCGGTGACGTCGGGAGCCCAGGACTTGGAGACGGTGCCGCCGAGCTGGCCCGTGCCGTACTGGATGTAGAAGGCGTCGTTGCCGTACTCCTCCTTGACGCCCTTCATGATCTCGGCGATTTCGGAAATGGCCTGATCCCAGGATATCTCCTCGTACTTGCCTTCTCCGCGCTTGGTGCCCTTCACGCGTTTGAGCGGCTTTTGGATGCGCGTCTCGTTATAGATGCGCTGGCGGTTCGAACGGCCGCGCAGGCAGGAGCGCATCTGATAGATGCCGCCCGGCTTGAAATCGTCGGACCCGTCCACGTCGGTCGAGACGCGCACGACCGTTCCGTCCTTCACGTACAGCTTGAGCGGGCAACGGCTGCCGCAGTTCACATGGCAGCCTCCCCAGACGACCGAATCGTAGGCGAACGGCTCGGTCGAAAGCGACTGGTTCGACATGCCGTTCTCGTCGAGTTCGAGTGCGGAAGACGAAGCCGTATCCTCTTTCTTGGCGCATCCCGCCAAGACGGCGCCCGCTCCGAATACCCCGGCCGCCGTCACGAACGACCGCCGAGACATGCTGGATCCGAACGCACGCGTGTCCGCGCTGCTTCGCATAGCAATCCCCCCTTATTCAGATATGCATTCCCCCAATGCGCATCAAGATACGGGGTTTTCGCAGGAACAGCCATAGAGCAGAACTTCTCGATTCATTGCATGTTTCTTATCGAACCCTTGCATCGCAGGTCCGAGACGCCGTGCCGGTACCGAAAGGAAACCGTAACCAATCGTTTACCAATGTTAAGGTCTGACGTAAAGGGACCATGCGACACTATGCGAATATCGCATGCGTCGTACGCAGGACTTCGCATTGCAGGGATGCGCGATCGCGCCGTACGGAGGAGGAGAAGCGAATGCCTCGAATTGGAAAGAAAGGCGCCGAATCGGATGCAGGGTCCGCAGGCGCCGACACGAAAGGGATGCTCCCCGTGCGTCCGGCCGATGCCGGAACGACCGCGGCGTTCGACCTCGGCGGCGACGACGGCATCCCGACGAGCGCGCTTGAGATGATCGAGAGGCGCAAGAAGACCAAGCGCCGCAAAAGGATCATCACCGC
>CAUVMU010000062.1:0-7415 GCA_963552775.1 uncultured Eggerthellaceae bacterium
TACTTCAACTACTGGGGCATCAAGGTCCACGGGGGCTGGGGCTACATCAAGTCCATCGCGCCCTCCGGCCTGCCCTTTTTCATGGTGCCGGTCATCTGGTTCTTCGAGTTCGTCTCGCTCGTGCTCCGCGCGCTGACGCTCGCCGTCCGACTCTACGGCAACATGTTCGCCGGGCATATGGCCCTCGGCGTGTTCTCCATCTTCGCCTGGAGCTTTATCGAGGCTGCGTTCGCAAGCGCCATGCCGCTCGTGGGAGGCATTTCCATCGTGTGGCTCGCCCTGCTCATCGCCATGTACGCTCTCGAAACGCTCGTCGCGTTCCTTCAGGCGTACGTGTTCACCATCCTGTCGGCGGTCTACATCCAGCTTGCAACGTCGGAGCACTAGGAGCGCCTCGCAGGACGTCCCGCGCACAGCGCGAACGGGCATGCGCCCGGCCTGCCCCGCAGGCGAAGCATGAGGCTTCATCGGCTCATTTCCACGGCCGTATGGAACATAGTAAAACCGGTGTCTTTGGATGAAGCGTTCAAAGACGGCAAAAGGAGGAAATCGTGGAAACTGTTCTCACTATCAGCGCCTTGAAAGTCGTAGGCTACGGCCTCGCAGCCATCGGCCCTGGCATCGGCATCGGCGTTGCCTGCTACGGCCTGTGCGTTGCCACCGCTCGCCAGCCCGAACTGACCGGCCGTCTGTTCACCAACTTCATTCTCGGTGCCGCTCTTGCCGAGGCTCTGGCCCTGCTGGGCTTCGTTCTCGCGTTCATTATGTAGCCTGGCCTTTATCGGACATACATGCCGTACGAGGCTTAAAAGGAGGTTACTCAGTGAATAAGAGAGCGAACAGAGCATCCGCTTGGTTGGCTGCCAGTGCAGCCGGCGCGAGCATGGCGTTTGCTTTCCCTGCGCTCGCGTTCGCAGAGGCCAAGGAAGGTATCGCGGTGATTCTACCCGACCCGGTGGAATTCGTTCCTATGGTCATCGCCTTCCTCATTCTTGTTTTCGTGCTGTACAAGTTCGGCTGGCCTGCGTTCGAGGGCATGCTGGAGAAGCGCGAGAAGACGATTGCGGAAGCTCTTGAGCAGTCCGAGGCTGCGCGTATCGAAAGCGAGCGCGTGCTCGAGGAGTACAAAAAGCAGCTGGCCGACGCTAAGACGCAGGCCGCGCAGATCGTCGCCGACGCCAAGCAGACGGGCGAGGCCGCCAAGGCCGAGATCGCCCGCCAGGCTCAGGAGGAATCCGCTGCGATGATCGAGAAGGCGCGCGCCGCCATCGAGGCCGAGAAGAAGGCCGCTGTCGCCGAGCTTCAGGGTTCCATCGCCGACATCTCGGTTTCCGTCGCGTCGCGCCTGGTCGGTGAAGACCTCGGCGACGACGATCACCGTCGGATCATCGAGCGCTATGTCAACGAGGCGGGCAGTTTCCATGCCAACTAATCGCCTTGTCGTAAAAGAGCAAATCGCCACGTACGCGCAGACCCTCTTCGACGCTGCGTACAACGCCGGCGGACAAGATGGTGTGCTCGAAGTACGCGACCAAGCGAAGAAGATCATTGCCGCCGTGCGCGAGAATGCCGATCTTCAAAGTGCGTTGAAGGATTCGTCCTACAGCCCCGAGCAGCGTGCGAGCGTTGCCCGAGGCGTTTTCGAGGGATTCAACCCTGCACTCGTGGACGTTGTCTCCGTCATGGCCGAGCGCGAGGAAGCCGAGCTTCTGCCGCGCGTGTGGGACGCGTTCGAGGGTCTGGTGGGAAGCAAGCTGAACCTCGTGGTCGTGGAAACGACCACGGTGGTGCCGCTTGACGACCATCTGCGCGAAGTTATCAGGAAGAAAGCCGAATCCGAGCTGGGGATGAAGGTCGTGCTCGACGAGCGCATCGATGCGTCCCTGCTCGGCGGTATCATCATGAGCGCCAACGGCGAGCGCATCGACGCCAGCGTGCAAACGCAGGTCGAGAACGCCCGCGAAACGCTCAAGCGATCATAAAGACGGAGGTGAATGCCAGTGACTGAAATCACCGCACAGTCTATCGACGAGGCGCTGCGCAAGCAATTGGCCGCTTTGGAGGTGGGCGTCGACTCCCGCGAGGTCGGAACGGTCATCCAGGTCGGCGACGGTATCGCCCGCGTCGACGGATTGAAGAACGCCATGGCCGGCGAGCTTCTGGAGTTTGTCGGAGAAGGCGGCAAAACCGTGTACGGTTTGGCCCAGAACCTCGAGGAAGACGAGGTCGGCGCCGTTCTTCTGGGTGACGTTACTGCAATCAAGGAAAACGACCAGGTCCACACGACCGGTCGCATCATGGAGGTTCCCTCGGGCAAGGGTATGCTCGGCCGCGTGGTGAACCCGCTCGGCATGCCGATCGACGGCAAGGGCCCCATCGAATCGGAGGGCATGCGTCCGGTCGAGTTCAAGGCCCCGGGCGTCATCAGCCGTAAGCCGGTTCACGAGCCCATGCAGACGGGCGTTCTGGCCATCGACTCGATGGTTCCCATTGGGCGCGGCCAGCGCGAGCTGATTATCGGCGACCGCCAGACCGGCAAGACGGCCATCGCCATCGACGCCATCATCAACCAAAAGGGCCAGGACATGGTCTGCATCTACGTTGCGATCGGTCAGAAGGCCTCCACGGTTGCGAGCGTGGCGGAAACGCTCGAGCGCCACGGGTCCATGGAGTACACGATTATCGTGTCCGCCACGGCTTCCGATTCGGCCCCGCTGCAGTACATCGCCCCGATGGCGGGTGCCGCTATCGGCGAGTTCTTCATCTACAACGGCGAGGACGGCAAGCCGGCCGGCCCCGAGAACCCGGGTCGCCACGTGCTCATCGTCTACGACGACCTGTCCAAACAGGCCGTCGCCTACCGTCAGATGTCGTTGACGCTGCGCCGCCCGCCGGGACGCGAGGCGTACCCCGGCGACATCTTCTACCTGCATTCACGCCTCCTCGAGCGCGCCGTCAAGATGTCCGACGATTACGGTCGCGGCTCCATGACGGCCCTGCCGATCATCGAGACGCAGGCGGGCGACGTGTCGGCCTACATCCCGACCAACGTCATCTCGATTACCGACGGTCAGATCTACCTGTCGACCGACCTGTTCTTCCAGGGCCAGCGCCCTGCCGTCAACGTCGGCCTTTCCGTGTCGCGCGTCGGCGGTTCGGCCCAGACGAAGGCCATGAAGTCGGTCGCGGGCACGCTGCGCCTCGACTTGGCCGCCTACCGCGAGCTGCAGGCGTTCACGCAGTTCGGCAGCGACCTGGACAAGGCAACGCAGGACCAGCTCAACCGCGGTGCGCATATGACCGAGCTTCTGAAGCAGGGTCGTTACGTGCCCATGTCGTTCATGGACGCCTCCATTGCCATCTACGCCGGCTCGAAGGGCTACCTCGACGACGTCCCGGTGGCCGACACGGTGCGTTTCCGCTCCGAGCTCGTGGAGTACCTGCATGCCTCGAAGCCCGAGATTATCGAGAGCGTCGCTGCGGAGAAGAAGTTCACCGACGAGACCAAAGCCGACCTGAACGCAGCTATCGAGGCGTTCAAGACACAGTTCGCGCCTTCGGTGTAAGGCGGGGAGCATATGCCTAACCTTCACGACATAGAAAGACGCATCAACTCCGTCGCCTCGACGAAGCAGATCACGCGTACGATGGAAATGGTCGCTGCGGCGAAGATCCGTCGTTCGACGGTGCGCATGGAGCAGTCGCTGCCGTGGGCGAACGCCCTGACCGATGCGCTCATGAGCACGGCGTTCTACGCGCCGATCGCTTCCGAGCCGCTGCTCGCCCGTCGCGACGAGGTGAAGCGCTGCGTCATCGTGGTCGTCACGTCCGACCGCGGGCTCGCTGGCGGTTTCAACAGTAACGTTCTGCGCGCCGCCGAAAAGCTCATCCAGGAGAAGGAACGGCTGGGCCGTGAGGTGGGGAGCGTCTCGTGCGGCAAGAAGGGCTGCGGATATCTCGAGTACCGCGGTATCAAGCCCGTCTTGTCGTTCATGAACCTGTCGGCCGACCCCACGTTCGAGCAAGCGGCTCAGATCGCCGAGTACGTGAGCGAAGGGTACGCCTCCGGGAACATCGACGAGGTGGCCATCATCTTCAATCACGCGAAGAACAGTGCCGAGCAGCGCCTCGTGACCGAAGAAGTGCTTCCCGTGCCCGAACAGCGCTTCGCCGAGCTTATCGGCTTGAGGGCCCAGGAAGAGGATATCTACTACGACTTCCGCGACCATACGGATGACAAGCACATGGGGGATATCGACTTCGAGCCCGACGCCGAAACGGCCCTGCACTACCTGATGCAGGCTTATCTGAACACGAGCCTGTATTTTTCGCTGGTCGACTCGGCCGCCGCCGAGCAGGGCGCTCGCCGCACTGCCATGAAGTCGGCGACCGACAACGCCAACGAGATGGTCGAAACCCTGACCAGACTGTATAACCGTGAACGTCAAGGCGCCATTACGACCGAGATCAACGAGATCGTCGGCGGCGCAGCGGCTTTGGAGGATTAAATGAGTCAGAATCTATTTACCAGAGAGGAGCTCGAGGCTAGCAAAGGCGCTATCGGCCGCATCGTGCGTATCGTCGGTCCCGTTGTCGATGTCGAATTTCCGCCGGAACAACTCCCGGCTATCTACAACGCCCTGACCATCGACGGCAAGACCCTCGCGGGCGACATGCACGTCGTTCTCGAAGTCGAAACGCACCTGCCCGGCAACCTCGTTCGCTCCGTTGCTATGTCTTCGACCGACGGCCTGGTCCGTGGACTTGAAGTGCAGGACACGGGCCATCCGATCGTGGTGCCCGTCGGCCCGCAGACGCTGGGCCGCATTTGGAACGTTATGGGCGAGCCCGTCGACGAGAAGCCGATTCCCGACGACATCGAGGGCTTCATGCCCATCCACCGCCCGACGCCCGAGTACGAAGAGCTCTCCACCACCACGGAGATCTTCGAGACCGGCATCAAGGCCATCGATCTCATCGAGCCGTTCGTTCGCGGCGGCAAGACGGGTCTGTTCGGCGGCGCTGGCGTCGGTAAGACCGTTATCATCCAGGAGCTCATCAACAACCTGGCCCAGGAGCACGGCGGCACGTCGGTGTTCACGGGTGTGGGCGAGCGTACCCGCGAGGGTACCGACCTGTTCCTCGAGATGAGCGAGTCCGGCGTTATCAACAAGACCTGTCTGGTGTACGGCCAGATGAACGAACCTCCCGGAGCGCGTCTGCGCGTCGGCCTGGCGGGTCTGACCGAGGCGGAGTACTTCCGCGACCAGGGTCAGGACGTTCTGCTGTTCATCGACAACATTTTCCGCTTCACGCAGGCCGGTTCCGAGGTGTCCGCACTTCTGGGCCGCATGCCCTCCGCCGTTGGCTACCAGCCCACGCTGGCAACGGAGATGGGCGATTTGCAGGAGCGCATCACGTCGACCACCACGGGTTCCATCACGTCGGTGCAGGCCGTCTACGTGCCCGCCGACGACTTGACCGACCCCGCGCCGGCCACGACGTTCACGCACCTCGACGCCCGCACCGTTCTTTCGCGCTCGATCGCCGAGCTGGGCATCTATCCGGCCGTCGACCCGCTCGAGTCCTCCTCGCGCGCGCTCGACCCGCAGATCGTCGGCGACGAGCACTACCGTGTCGCGGTGGGTATCCAGGAGCTTCTGCAGAACTACAAGGATCTGCAGGACATCATCGCCATTCTGGGCATGGACGAGCTTTCGGAAGACCAGAAGCTTACGGTCAACCGTGCGCGCAAGGCGCAGCAGTTCTTCGGCCAGTGCTTCCACGTTGCCGAGCAGTTTACCGGTCTGCCCGGCAAGTACGTGAGGCTCGAGGACACGATTCGCTCCTTTGCCGCCATTCTCGATGGTGAATGCGACGAGATTCCCGAGCAGTGCTTCCGCATGAAAGGCTCCATCGACGAGGTGTACGCCGCTTTTGACAAGATGAAAGAAGAAGCAAATGCCTAAGTACCGTTGCGTAGTAGCCATTCCCACGCGGGAGTTGTATTCCGGCGAGGTGGATTATGCCAGCATTCCCGGAATCGACGGCGACTACGGCGTGCTGAGCGGACACGAGAGCTTCGTGGGATTGAACCGTGCGGGTCTTCTGACCCTGTGGCTCGATGCCGAAGGCAAGGACAAGCAAACGTTCCTCGTATCCGGCGGTGTGACGCAGGTTCTGAACAACCACCTGTCCGTCCTGCCGCGCTACGGCTGTACGCTCGACGAGATCGACGTCGAGGAAGTCAAGAGCGACATCGCTGCGCTCGAGCTTGAAGTCGAAGAGGTCAAGCGCGAGTACGACAAGTCCGACGACGCGGTCTTGGAGACCCTGGCCGAGAACAAGGCCTGGTTCGAGGCGCAACTGAAGTTCAAGGGCGAATCGAGCCGTTAGATCTTTCGCACCGTCTCACGCAGCGGGCCTACCCGCTGCCATAAGCAAGCAAGGCGCACCTTTCGGGGTGCGCCTTGCGTTTCGGGGGGTGCCACGCCCACGGCGTAAAGTTTTTGGGGGTCGAGGGGCGTAGTTGGAGGGCGGGCTTTAGCCCGGTCGTGATGCTGCGCTGTCGCAGGCCGATGCACACGTGGTATACTGACCATGCTGTTCCGAGGATGATGACGCAAGGAGAGAGGCTTATGTCAGGTCATTACTCGGTGTCCGAACTCGAGGCGCGCGCCGCATCGATTATCGCCGAAGCCCGTTCGACCAAAGAACCTGTGTTCATATCCCAGGGCGGCCGTGCTTCCGTGCTTCTGATCGATGCCGGCACGTACCTCACCAAGATGCAGGCTCTCGGCGAATTCGAGCGCATCTACCGCGACGAAAGCTCCATTCGGCCGGATCGCAAGCCGGCCGAAGCTGCACCTGCGCCGCAGGAGGAGGCTTCCCCTGCGCCGCAGTACGGATGGCGCTGCAAGGTCTGCGGCCATATCGAGCGCGTCGACGTGCTTCCCGACGACTTCGTCTGCCCGCTGTGCGGGGTGGGGAAGGAGCAGTTCGAACGCATCGAACTGTAGCCCTGCATCAATGCTTTCCCGTGCGGACCCTTGGTCGAAGATGGATTGACCAAGGGTCCGCACGTTTTTTAGCAGGTGCTTTTTTCAGGTCAAATGTGGGGTTCATCAGGTTTTGAGGCCCCATCGACCCAAAGAAAAACAAGGCGCTTTTCCCTGTAGAAAACAGTACCGAAGTAAAAACCGCAGTTCCAAGCCGACTCCCTCCATAAAACGTATCACGTTCGTGATGTGCTTATAAAGTGACTAATATAGTCATTATATAGGAGAAATGTATTACTAAAGTAATACGCGTATAAAAAGAGCGAAATAAGTGCTACGAATATCGTATTTAATAATAAAAATCAATTTATCAGGGAAAATAGTAATTCAAGCCAAAGTGAATCTAATTCAATATTG
>CAUVMU010000063.1:0-7338 GCA_963552775.1 uncultured Eggerthellaceae bacterium
CGAGCAGAAGAACCTCGAGCGCGACCTCGGGGAAGACTAGATCGGCACGACCTGCCCGCACACGGGCCCGAAGGGAAAGAACCAGATTGAAGCAAGAGAACATCCGCAACGTCGCCATCATCGCCCACGTCGATCATGGCAAGACCACCCTTGTCGACCGCCTGCTGTACACGGCCGGTGCTTTCCGTGAGAACCAACGCGTCGAGGAGCGGGTGCTCGACAGCAACGACCAGGAGCGCGAGCGCGGCATCACCATCCTGTCGAAGAACATCGCCGTGGTCTATCGGGATGTGAAGATCAACGTCATCGACACGCCCGGCCACGCCGACTTCGGCGGAGAGGTCGAGCGCGTGCTCAACATGGCCGACGGAGCCCTGCTCATCGTTGACGCGTTCGAGGGGCCCATGCCCCAGACGCGCTTCGTCCTGCGCCACGCCCTGGCCCTCGGCCTGCGCATCGTAGTGGTCATCAATAAGATAGACCGCCCCGGTGCCCGCCCCGAGGAGGTCGTTGACGAGGTATTCGACCTGATGGTCGAGCTCGATGCGTCCGATGCGCAGCTCGACTTCCCCGTCGTTTACGCCTCGGCGGTCAACGGGTACGCGCGCTACGAGGTGGACGACGACAACATGAACATGATCCCTCTCCTCGAGACCATCCTCAAGGAGGTCCCCGCGCCCGATTGCGAGCCGACCGGCCCGGTCGCGTTGCAGATCTGCACGGTCGACCATTCGAGCTTCGTCGGGCGCATCGGTGTGGGCCGCCTGTACTCCGGCACCATGCACAAAGGCGAGCAGGCGCTCGTCATCAAGAACGACGGCACGCGCTACAACACGGCCATCAAGCAGGTCTTCACGTTCCACGAGCTGGGGAAGAACGAGGTGAAGGAAGCGACTGCCGGCGACATCATCGCAGTCGTGGGCGTCGACGATGCCGACATCGGCGACATGGTCACCTCGCGCGAGAACCCCATCCGCCTCGACCCCATCGAGGTCGAGCAACCCACCATGTCCGTCGTGTTCGAGGCGTCCACGAGCCCGCTCGTGGGCCGCGAGGGCGACATCGTCGGAGGCCGCCAGCTCAAGGAGCGCCTGCTGCGCGAGGCCGAGAGCAACATCTCCATGCGCATCGCCGAGCTGCCCGACGCGTCGGGCATGGAGGTGTCGGGGCGCGGCGTGCTGCACCTGTCCGTGCTCATGGAGACGATGCGCCGCGAGGGCTTCGAGTTCCAGGTGGGCCGTCCGCAGGTCATCATAAAGAAGGACGAGCATGGCAATAAGACGGAGCCCATCGAGGAGGCGACGGTCGACGTGCCGAGCGAGTACGCTGGCAAGGCGATCGAGGTGTTCGGAACGGCCGGCGGCGAGATGACCGACATGTTCCAGCGCGGCGAGGATACGCACCTCGTGTTCAAGATCCCCACGCGCGGCACGATGGGGCTGCGCACGCGCCTGCTCAACGTCACGCGCGGCGAGGCGGTCATGTTCCATCACTTCGCGGAGTACGGCCCGTTCCGGGGCGACTTCAACCACCGCAAGAACGGGCTCATGGTGGCGAAGGAGAACGAGAAGAGCGTCGCGTATGCCCTCGATACCCTTCAGCAGCGCGGGAGGCTGTTCGTCGGGCCGGGCGAGGACTGCTACGAGGGCATGATCGTGGGGGAGTCCGCCAAAGAAGGCGACATGGTGGTCAACGTGGCCCGTACGAAGAATCTCGGCAACCAGCGTTCGTCGTCGGCGGACAAGGCCATCCAGCTCACCCCGCCGCTCACGTTCACGCTCGAGGAAGCGCTCGAGTACATCGAGGACGACGAGCTGGTCGAGATCACGCCGAAGTCGATTCGCCTGCGCAAGCGTCTGCTCTCGGCCGTTGAGCGGCGCAAGGCGAGCAAGCAGTAGGGTACTCCGCACGGCCTGCGGCCGTCGTCCCCGCTCGGTCTCGAGAGCGTTCTTATTCGTGAATCATACGTGTCCATATTGTGCGCGCAGCGATGGAAGTTTTTACGCTGTGAGAGAATGAACCCTATCTAATTTATTCGCGGCGCGAAGCGAGGGCGCTGCTCGGCCGCGTGATATCTGGCCACGATAGGGAAGGTAGCATGAACAAATCGAAACTCACTCGGGCCCTGTGCGCATGCGGCATTGCCGCAGCGTGCGTCGCCGGCCTCTCCGCCTGTTCGTCGAACTCCTCGACCGATACGTCGGGATTGGTCGCAGCGACCGTCAACGGCACGGAAATCATGGAAGACACCGTGACCAACAAGATCGAGATCATTCGCTCCCAAGCGGGACTTGACGAAGAGTCCTCCTGGGGGCAGTGGCTCGCCGACAATTCCCTCACCCCCGAAACGGTGCGCGAGCAGATGATCGGCTCCTTTGTCGAACAGGAGCTTATCAAGGAGGGAGCCGCCGAGAAGGGAGTGACCGTCGATGCCGCCCAGGTCGATTCTTATATCGACTCCATGAAGGCGCGCTACGCTGACGATGCCGCATGGCAGGACGCCCTGTCCGCCGCCGGCTTCTCGGAGGACGAGTATCGTGCAACCATCGAGTCGTCGCTGCTCGGCGAGGCGCTGCAGGCATCCTTCGCCTCCGATGAGGTGTCCGAGGAGGATATGCTCACGTACGCTCGGATGTACTCGACGTACTTCAACGGCGCCAAGCGCTCCTCGCATATCCTGTTCTCCGCTGACGACACGGAGAAGGCCCAGGACGTGCTCGACCGGATCAACGCCGGCGAGCTCGACTTCGCCGAGGCGGCTACGGAGTACTCCCAGGACCCCGGATCGGCGGCCAATGGCGGGGACGTGGGCTGGGACATGCTCAACAAATTCGTGACCGAGTACACCGATGAGCTTTCGTCTCTTGAAGAGGGGCAGGTCAGCGATTTGGTTACCAGCAATTACGGTATCCATATCATCAAATGCACGGAGGTGTTCACCTCGCCGGAGGAATTGACCTCGTCCGACCAGCTGCCCGAAGCCTTCCGCGACACCATTACGAACATGGTGTCGTCCTCGAAGCAGAAGACCGCCTACCAGGAGTGGCTGACCTCCTACAAGGAATCGGCCGACATCCAGATCAACGATATGCCCGAGGGTCTGCCGTACGCGGTCGATATGTCGAAGTTCACGCCTTCCGAGAAGTCCGCTGCGGCTTCGGCGGCTTCGGCGGCGACCGATTCCGCGACTTCCGATGCAAGCGCTGACGACCAGGCGGCTTCCGAGGACGCGACCGCATCCTCTACCGAGGAGGCCGCCTCCGACGCGCCCGCCTCTGCGGACAGCGCCCCGTCGACATCGTCCCAGCCAGCTGAGAGCTCGAGCACGGTAACGACGAAATAGCGGGCATGGAGCACCGCACGTACAGGGAAAACGGCACCGACGGGGGAGCGTTCTCGTCGGTGCCTTTTATTTCTTTTGAAGACGTCCAGGTCGTACGTAACGGCCGACCTATACTCGCCATCGACAGGCTCGATATCGCCGAGGGCGAGCATGTGGCTATCCTCGGCCCGAACGGCTCGGGCAAGTCGACGTTCGTGAAGCTCGTCACCCGCGAAGTGCTCCCGCTTTACCGCGTTCGCCCGCCTGTGCGGCTTCGAGGGAACGCGCGGCCCACGCTTTCCCAAGTGAGAAACATGCTCGGCGTCGTTTCAGCCAGCATGCAGAACGAGATAACGGCCCATATCCCCGTCCGCGACATCGTTGCCGGAGGGATGACGAGCACGCTGGGCCTGCCGCCCCACGTGATGCCTTCCGTCGCCGCGCGAGCGCGGGACGCCGCTCAAGAACCGCTCGACCTTCTGGGAATCGGCGACTTGGCCGACCGAGACGCGATGACGCTGTCAACGGGGCAAGCTCGCCGCGTTCTCATCGCCCGCGCGCTCGTGGGCGACCCGGCCGCGCTCGCCTTGGACGAGCCTTGCACCGGCCTCGATCCCGAAGGGATGTTCCACGTGCGGAGGAGCATGCGCGAGATAGCGAGGCACGGGAAGCTGGTGATCTTGGTGACGCACTACCCCGAAGACGTCGTGCCCGAAATCGGCCGCGTGCTGCTCATGAAGGACGGCCGCGTTTTCGCCGACGGACCGAAGAGCACGCTGCTGACCGACGGCGTGGTAAGCTCCCTGTTCGGCATTCCTGTGAGGATTACCTGTACGGAAGGGTATTACTCGCTTGTGAGTGCGTATTAGCTGTTGTATACTACGGTGCGCTGCCCGTGGGCGGGCGGTTTCGGAGACGCGGAGAGATGTCCGAGCTGGCCGAAGGAGCACGATTGGAAATCGTGTATACGTCAAAAGCGTATCTGGGGTTCGAATCCCCATCTCTCCGCCACTTTTAGTGGCCCAGCGCCCCGAAGAGCTCATGTGCGAGCATGACGGTTGCCGAATGCGCGGCGACCGCATCCCTGCGGAGGGGTGGCAGAGCGGTTGAATGCGGCGGTCTCGAAAACCGTTTTACCTTTGTAAGGTAACGAGGGTTCGAATCCCTCCTCCTCCGCCAGTCCCGACTTTCAACGAAATGACGTTCGACCTGTTCAGACGGTGTTTCTGTTTTTCGCGGGGGAGGGGCTTGCGCACGTAAAAGCGCATAAGGCGGCATAGAGCCGCATCGCGTCAACAGATAGTCAGACCACGGAGTTTCGAAGCCTGCATTTCTGCGAGCTCGATTCCGTCGTGTCCACACGCCCGTTGCAGAAGAAAAACGCTGCGGGAATTATTTGCGGGGCATCGTTTTCCGCATGAGGGGGCAAGGAGCCGGACGCAACGGTTCCGCTCAAGAAAGGGAAGAATCGCATGACTAAAAGAAAGCCGACAACGAGGGTGTTCTCTGCGTTCCTCGCGCTTGCGCTCGTGGCGTCTCTGACGCCTTCGTTCGGAACGGCGTATGCTGCCGATACTGTTGGATTAGGCGGCGCCTCCGATACCGTCGCGGCTCCGCTTGCATCCGATGCCGCATCCGAACCTGCCGCTCTTGCCGCCGCGCCCGCACCCGTCAATGGGCCTGCGAGCGCGGATGATGCGCAGGCCGCCGGTCCCGAAGCCGGCTCGCCCTCATCGTTGGAGGACTCCGGCACCGTCGACCCGGCGAATCGCCCCTCCGCCTTCGCGCCCGGTGCTGCCAACGCCGTCGCAAGCGAGGAGAGCGCTTCTGCGAAAGACCTTTCTGTCGGCGCTCTCGCCCCGCTCGCCGTACCCCAGGAAGAGAGCGGCAGCCGCGACTCGTCCGTCCAGCAGATCTGGGTCGACGGGACGAACGGCGACGATGCCAACGACGGAATCTCCCGTGCGACTGCGTTCAAAACGTTCGCTGCAGCTCGGGCCGCGATAGCGTCTACCCCCTCCATAATCACCGTGAATGCGCTCGGCACATTCGCTACACTGCCTGCGTTCACTGTTCCGACAGGGGTTACGCTGAAAATCGCCGACGACACGATCATGACCGGTGCTGGCGGCGCGGGCATTACGCTCGCTGCAGGTTCCATCCTCGCCTGCGAAAGCGGTAAGAGCCTCACGATGAGCGGCTTCGGCACAGCGCTTACGGTCCAGCCCGGCGCAGAGCTGCACGACGGCGCCTACGTTCTCGATGGCAACGCGATAGGGTTCAGCCTCAAAGGTTCCATCAAAGGCTCTTCTCGCGACGCGCTTACCGTGTCCGCTCAGAACAGTTCGGGCAAGGGCTTCGACTATACGTCGGACGCCCGTTTCGAGGGCTGCGCGATCGATGTGGTCGCGAATGGTGAGAACAGCGAGCAGTACGCCGGGCTTTATATGACCAACGCCTCGCTTACGACCAAGGGCGTGTGGTACTACTTCGACCCCGACAGCGGCAAGGGCGGCATCCATCTCGACCACGCCGACTTCTACGCCTACAAGGCAAAAGGTTCTTATCACTATGGACAGGTGTGCGCGATTCTCGGGAACTCCGTTCTAACGAACGGCTCGACTCTCACCGGCGACGGTTCGCGCATCACGCTCTCGGCCAAACTGACCGTGGTCGATTCGAAGGTGGTCATCAAGAACAGCACGGCCGGCGGTCTCAACATCAACTACACGCCCGCCGAAGCCGTGTTCACGAACTCGACGCTCGAGACCACGAACATGAGGTACACGCCCTCCTATGGCACGGGCCAGACGGACGGCCCTTGTTACCTCACGTTCCAGGGCAACTCGGTGGTCAACACCGACGCTGCGAACAAGACCGCCGATAACGGTGGCGCGAATAGAAGCACGGGCAGCACCTACGTCGTCACGGGCGGTTCGTTCCTCGTAGCTTACGACCCCTCCTACAACTACAACGTGACCACGCCGACGAACGGCCCTGCGAACGGGGACGAATATCTCAGCCTGTTCACGCTCGCCGACCCGTCGTTTTCATCTCTCAACCCGGTGAACAAGCTGGGGTCCTCGTACGAGTACCCGGTGGCGAACGCATCGAGGGACGGGTAAAAACACGTATGGACGCCCGCCGCGAAGGTCGTGTTCAAGCTGAACAACAACAACGCCGCGTTCCCCGACGGCACATCCGCGAACAAGACCGCCAGTACCATTCGCGGTTACAATCTCGACTTCGTTACGGGCAATGCCGAACCCGGCACGCCCGTCGACGCTTCGGGAATCGATTTCCTCGGTTGGTTCTACAAAGACGACACGGGCGTCGAGCATGAGTTCAATTGGGCCGACAACCGCCTGTTCGACCTCGAGGTGTATGCGAAATGGGATGCGAAGACGGTCGTGTACCATAACGGCGCCGGCGTCGATTACATCGTTTCCGCCGATTCGGACGCCGCGTCCGCCGAAGCTCTCGACTACGAGGTCATCGCCCAGAATCTCGCGAGCTTCGCGCTTGCGGGGAAAGGCTTCACGCACTGGACGCTCGATGCGGCCGGCCACGGCGAACCTGTGAATCCGGGCGATGCGGTTGCTTTCGGCAGCGCCAAGACCATCGACCTGTACGCGCAATACCAGGATCGCGAGTATGCGGTCGCCTTTTCGGCTAACGGCGGCACCTTCGCAGCAGACAGCGTGTTCAAGACCAACACCGATGATTTCTACGTCGTGTCCGACCTCACGGGCGGAGAACTCGCGGTTCTCAAGAAGAAGGCCCTCTACGGTCAGGACCTCCATTCGCTTCTGGGCGGCACCTCGCACAACGACCTGTCGCCCGAAAAAGCGAATCCTTCGAAGCTCGGCTCGCTGCTCGACGACAAGTACCGCTGGTACACGACGCCCGACTACGCCGATAGGCTCAACTTCGTCGACCAGTCGATTTGGGGCTTCTCCTATCCCGGCAAGAACCCCGTGATCACGGCGGACACCACGTACTATATAAAGTGGGCC
>CAUVMU010000064.1:0-7293 GCA_963552775.1 uncultured Eggerthellaceae bacterium
TACCTGAACTATCAAGTTCAACGAACATCGTCGCCATCACCGAGGGCTGGTCAGCCGACCGTAAGTTTCGCGTACTATCGAACAGCGGCGCCACTTGGATGTTAAGGTTGTCCGATATAAGACACCGCGAAAAGAAACGTTTCGAATACGAATGCCTGTGCAAGGCCGAGGAAATGAACCTGCCCACCCCTCGACCCGTCTCTTTCGGAGAATGCGACGACGGAACGCAGAACTACCTGCTGCTTACCTGGGTTGAAGGAGTCGGGTTGAGAGAGGTGCTCGCAAAGGCCTCCCGTTCAAAACAGTACGCACTCGGATTCAAGGCAGGCAAACTACTTCGGCAACTCCAGGACATACCTGTTCCCCATCTCTCTAAAAGCTGGGGGCAGATGTTCCTAGGCCAATTGGAAGAACGAGGGCAACGACTTGCCGAAACGTGCATCGATCTTCCCGAGCGCGATGCGTTTTTGATGCACATCGAACAGTACCGCCATCTGCTCGCCGAACGCCCTCTGAAATTCGTTCACGGAGATTACCATGTGGGCAATCTTCTTGTTACATCCAACGGAGAACTTGCATCTATCGACTTCGACCGATGCAGGGTCGCCGACCCTTGGGACGATCACAAACGAGTGGTTTGGGACCTCGAAGCATCGACCGCTTTTGCATCCGGCAGATTGAACGGGTATTTCGAAGATAAAATTCCGGAAGATTTCTGGGCTCTCTTGGCCGCCTATTGCGCAAGCAACGCCATTGGGTCGATTGCCTGGGCTGTTCCCTTCGGGGACGAACAGATAGAGCACCACCTTCATCAAGCCCGACGGCTTTTCGAATCCTATAAGGGTATGAGGCGCATCGTTCCTGAATGGTATTGCCCCCCGCATGGTCGACACGGCGCTTGTCCTGCGCGCCCGCTTCGCGTATGAAACGTATCGTTTTTGAATGGCATTGCCCGCCCGAACACGCCAGATAGACAGCCCCCATCAAGCTCTCGGCTTGTAATCGACGAGCTGCTCGGAAAGATCCGTTCCGAGCAGCCCGATCGATTTCTCAGCAAACCGAGGCCTCGTTGAAAGGATCGTTGCGAAAACATCCCCCTCGCTTCGGGAAGAATTTACCCGAACCGATAGGATATCCCCATCGTGGGCTGAGGATTCTCCCATGTGCTCACGATGGTGCCCTCGCAGCAGATGCGGCACGTGCCGCACTCCAAACATCCAGCGTAGTCGAACGATTTGCGACCGTCCTCGTCCACGCGGTACAGAGCCGCCGGACAGGCGCGCACGAGCTTAGCGAACTCGGCGTCGTCCACCTCGTCTAGGTTCTTCCGATTCAGCACGATGTGGGCGTGCTCCTCGTCGACGTTGTAGCGGTTCAGCGCGATGAACTCGTCGACGTTCAGCGTCGTCGCACGCGGGTCGAAATTACTCATAGCGACTTCAGCGCCCCTCTCATCTCCCGGAACAACCTGAACAGCCCGCGCTGTTTGAGCGGCGGCATCAAGCGCTGGCGCAGCGGCTTTGCGGGCTTTCCGTCGACCACGAACAGGGCATCGAAGACCTCGCCGACCATCGTCGGATACTCGGTGAACAAACGCTCCCATTGCTCCATGGTCTCGGGCCACCGACGAAACGCCTTCATGTCCGCGAGCACGAAGCTGCCCTCGAGCTTGTCACGATACGAGGAGAGTCCCGCACGCGACACGTCGCCTGCGTCGAGCGCCTCGCACGCCGCCTCGCCCGCAAACCGGCCCGATGCGATGGCGAGGTCCATGCCGCGCACCATATAGCCCAAATTCATGCACAGCATGGCGGCATCTCCCGCAACGAGCGCGCCATCGTAAACGAACTCGGGAACCATATCGAAACCGCCTTCGGAGACCATGTGCCCGGAATGCTCCGATACGATCGCCCCTTTAAGAAGCGGAGCCACGGCCGGATGCCGCTTGAAGTCCTCCATCATCTGGCAGATCATCGTATCGGCGGCGGTCAGGTTCTCGATGGTCGCCACCAGGCCGAGCGAAACGGACTCGCGATTCGTGTACATGAAGCCGCCGCCGACCGAGCCATGCGTGGCGTCGCCCACGTAGAGCATGGCCGCGCCTTCACCTTCGCCGCACAGGAAACGCGCCTCGATCTGGTCAGCGGGCAGCTCGAACACCTGCTTGATGCCCACGGCCATCTCGTGGCGTCGTGGGCGCGCAGCCCCGAGGCAGCGCTCGGTGAGCAGGCTGTTCACACCCTCGGCGACGATGGTGACCCCGGCGGTTATCTCATCCTCCCCGGCTCTGATGCCCCGGATGCGGCCCGTCTCGTCCTTGAGCAGTTCCTCGACGGCGATACCGTAGATGTACTCGGCTCCCGCACCTTCCGCGAGCTTTGCCAGCCACTGGTCGAACTCGCCGCGCAGCACCGCATAGCTCTCCTGGCCCTCGCGACCGAGCCGCTCGCTCGTGAAGTCGATTGTGAGCGCGCTTGTCGGTGCCAGCAGGCTGATACGCTCGTGCGTGATCTTGCGCTCGTAGGGAATGCCCTCGAGCGAGACCTCGCCTTCCGCATAGGCGTCGAGCACGCTTTTGAGCGCGTGGGCGTACACGCGCCCGCCGCTCATGTTCTTGGCACCGGCGTACTCGCCGCGCTCCACGACCAGGACCGATTTGCCCTTCTTCGCCGCCACGTACGCGGCGATGGCGCCCGCGCAGCCCGATCCGACGACGATGACGTCGAAATCGCTGTCTGCCATCCTCTTCCTCTCTCTCGGCGGCCGGGGCGCACGTCTGCATCCCGGCCTGCTCCATCGCTTTGCCGTCCCGCTCCTACAGCACAGCTGTCAGGACGGGGAGCACCGTCTTGATGTCGCCGGCGATTCCGTAGTCGCACTGGTCGAACACCGGCGCGTTCTTGTCCTTGTTCACCGCCACGACGATGCCCGCGCCCGTGCATCCCACCATGTGCTGCATCTGCCCCGACACGCCTGCGGCCACGTACACGCGCGGGGAGACGAACTGCCCCGACACCCCGATGTACGCTTCGCGCGGGAACCAACCCTCGCCCTCGGCGAGCGGGCGGGAGCAGCCCACCTCGGCCCCGAGCTTCGCAGCCAAATCGTAGGCCAACTGCAAATCATCATGCGATTGAAACCCGCGACCGCACGCCACCACGGCATCGGCCGCGCCCAAGTCGACGCTGCTCGCCTCGCGCGGCTCGAAGGCGATTCGCTTCACCGCACGGACAGGGGCCTCGAATGCGACCTCCTCGACTGCGTCCGTCCCTCGTGCCTCGGCGGCATCGAACGTTCCGGGGGCAATCGTGTACACCTTCACCTCGGAGGTCGGACGCGCGGCGCGCGTCCCCGTTCCACCGAAGTACATGCTGCTCGCGACATCGTCCGCAAACGAGGTCGCTCCCGTGATCGCCGCCGCACCCACGTGAGCTGCCAGGCGCCCTACCAGCGACAGCACATGCACCGTCGGCTCGGCGAGCACGACCTGCGCCTCTTCCGCATCGAAAGCGCGGTTGAGCGCCGCGTAGGCGTCGTCGACCACGTTATCTGCGGGGACGTCGATGTGCAGCACCTTGTCGGCAACGCCGAGAACAGCGGGGACCCCCACGTTCGCCAGGACGACCGTATCGCCGAACGTGCGGGCGCCCGCGCACAGCTCGCGCGCGGCCTGCTCGGTCTCGGCGAGAACAAATACCTTGGACATAGCTTTCCCTTCCTACAGAGCGGCCGCAACGGCAGCCGCGAACTCGTTGACGTCCTCGAACAGGCAGCGCTTGCGGTCGACCCGCTCGGGCGCTGCGACCGCAACTTCCTCCACGACGGGGCGCACGACCCCCTCGGCAGCATCGGCCTTCATGGGTTTCTTGCCGGCAGCCAGGATATCCTTCATGCCCGCAATGCGCGGCTCGGCGAAATCGGGTGCCACGGAGACCACGGCGGGCAGCGGTACCTCGACTACCTCGACGCCGCCCTCGAGCAGGCGCTTTGCAATTAGGCTCTGCCCTTCGAGCACGGCGGAGACAACCCCCGACACGAACGGGACGCCCAGGCAATCGGCCAGGTGCACCCCGACCTGCTTCGCGTAAAGATCGGCCGACCCGTCGCCGGTGACGACCACGTCCCACCCTTCAACGCCCTCGACGAGGCGCGCCAGCTCGGATGCGGTGGCGCGCGCATCGAGGCCCGCAGCCATGCCGTCGGCGACCATGAGCAGTTCGTCGACGCCGCGTGCCAGGATGTTCTTCTTCACCTTGGAGTCGTCGATCGAGCGGGGACCGACGCTTATCGCCGTCACCCTCGACCCCTCGTTCGCCTCGGCGATGCGTACGGCGGCCTCGATGGCGTTCAGGTCGTATGCCGAGACCACCGGACGGGCGCGGGAGAAATCGAGCGCGCCGTCGCCGGTCGTCCTCACATCCTGATCGTCGGGGACGATCTTGCAAGCGACAAGAATGTTCATAGAGCTGTCCTTTCTTCTATCTTCGTGCATTCGGCCTGATGGCCGTACCCGCAGCGCTTGCGCGCCGCGCCCTATCGCCGGCCCCGCCCGTCGAGGAAGCGGAGCGCTGAAAGGCTGTTTTGTCGGGCACATCGGCTGGGCCGCAGCCGCGCGTCGGGACCGAGCTTGAACCCCGCGCGTCGGCCGGACTTGCAACCGACCGGGCTCCCGCGCGTCGGTCGGGCCGGGCTCCCGCGCGTCGGCCGGACTTGCAACCGACCGGGCTCCCGCGCGTCAACGAGGCCGCAACCGGCCCATCCGCTACAGCGAACTCGATTCCGAAAGCGGCATCCCCTTCGTTTCAGGGGCGACCGCAATGGACCACGCAAGCCCCACCACCACGAGCCCCGCAGCGGCGAGCATGGTCGCTCCGATGCCGTACGCGTTCATGAACAGGGGCAACCCGTAGGTCGACACGATGACCCCCACGCGACTGAACGCGATGGCCACCCCGACGGCGGTCGCGCGGACCTCGGTGGGGAACAGCTCGTTGGGGTAGAGCCATTGCAGGATGCCCGGACCGCCCGACGAGAACGCATACACGCCGAATCCGAGGATGACGACCCAGATAGGTGCATCGGGCCAGATGCCCAGCACGAGCAGTCCCGCCACCATAAACGCCATGCCCCTGATGAGCAGCGTGCGACGACCGAGCGAATTGAGCCAGAACATGGCCGGGATCCCGCCCGCCAAGAAGAACAGGCTCACCACGGACTCGCCGAGAATCGCCTCGCGGCCGGCGCCCAGCCCGAAGGCGACCATGATGTCGGGCCCGAACGTGTACACGGCGTACATGGGAACGACCTGGCACAGTATCATGATGCCGAGGAAGGCCGTGCGCGCGCAGTACCCGCGCTCGAACACCTTGCGCACGCTCGAACGGCCCTCGGGCTCGGGTTCAAGCTCCACGCCGGGACCGAACACCTTCAACACGACCGCCCGCGCCTCCTCCACGCGGCCCTTCTGCAAAAGCCAGCGAGGAGATTCGGGAATGTCATGGCGCCCTACCAGCAAGATGACGCAGGGAATGACGGCACTGCCGAGCATCCATTTCCATCCGTCGTCGAAGCCGTACAAGCCGTAGCCGACGAACGCGGCAGCCGTCGCGCCCAGGTACCACGAGGCCGACACGATTCCCATGGAAATAGCGCGGTAGCGCTGCGGGGTGAACTCGGCGATCAGGGAGGTGGCTATGGGGTAGTCGGCGCCGATGAACAACCCGATGAAAAAGCGGCTCGCCACCAGCTGAAACGGTTCGACGGCGAACATGCCGAGCAGCGAGAACGCCGCGATGGCCACCACATCGACGATGAACATCTTGCGCCGCCCGAGCCTGTCGGTTAAGGCGCCTCCGAGAAACGACCCGAAGAGAATGCCGACAAGCGACGCTGCGCCGATAGCCGCCGTTTCGCTCGCGACCAGACCGAGCTGCGGCGTGAGCTGGGTCAGCGCAACGCCGACAAGCGATATCACGTAGCCGTCCAAAAACGATCCGCCGCTCGAGAAGAACGTCACCTTCCCCAGGTAAGGCGTCATGGCGACGTCGTCGATCGTCCGCTTGAACGTTCCTCTCCCACTTGCTGCGCCTGTCATAGCACGTTACCCCCTTCGCCCGCGTCGAAATCCGGCGCGACCGGCGAGCCCTCTGCGGCCGACGCCGCCGACCTATCCGCAGGCCGCGTAGCCGACGCCGGTTGCGCGGCCTGCGCAGCCGACAAAGCCCCCGCAACCGATACGCCCGGTGCGCTTGCGACCTGCGCGCGCAGGAGCTTCTTCTCGACCTTCATGCTGCAGGTATGGGGCAGCTCGGAACGGATTTCCACGATGCTCGGCACCTTGAAGGCAGCGAGGTTCGCACGGCAGTACGCGAGCACGTCCTCGACCGTGATACGTGCGCCCGCGGCCGGGACGACGAACGCCTTGACCAGCTGGTCGCGAATCGGGTCGTCCTCGCCGACGACCGCAGCCTCGGCGATAAGCTCGCAGCTCTCGAGCACCTCTTCCACTTCAGCGGCCGAGATGTTCTCGCCCGAGCGCTTGATCATATTGGCCGCCCGGTCCACGAAGTAGAAGAAACCCTCGTCATCGCACCAGCCTTTGTCCCCGGTGGACATCCAGCCCTCGGCGCCGATCGTGGCGGCAGTGGCCTTTGGGTCGTTGAAGTATCCCTTCATGATGGTACGGCCCGGAACCCCCTTCACCTCAATGTCGCCCACCTCGCCTCGCGGCAGCTCGCATCCGTTCTCGTCGACGATCCGCGCCTCGTAGCCCAGCCCCGCCCTGCCGACGGAAGGCCATTTGCGCGGGCCGGTCGGGTAGTCGGTAATAACCCAGTTCAGCGATTCGGTCGATCCGTACGAGTTCATGATACGCACGTTGAAACGCTCCTCGAAGCGCTCCTTGCTCTCGGTGTCGAGCGGCAGGAAGTACAGCACCTCGCGCACGTCGTTATCGCGGTCGTTGGCGCGTTCGGGCTGCAGCAGGAGCGTGCGCACCATCATGGAGACGCACTGGATGATCGTGCCCTCGAAGCGGCGCACCTGGTCCCAGAACCTGCTGGCGCTGTACTTCTCCACGAGCACGAGGGAAGCTCCGGCCGCTATGGCCGGCATCATGGCCGCGAGCTGGAAGTTCGAGTGGCACGCCGGCATCGTTGTGAACAGCACGTCGTCGGAACGCAGCGCCGTCTGCCACTGTGCGTACCACCCCGCGTACACGAAATTCGCGTGCGTGAACTCGACCCCTTTCGGCCTCGACGTGGTCCCCGATGTGAACATGACCTCGACCGTATC
>CAUVMU010000065.1:0-7271 GCA_963552775.1 uncultured Eggerthellaceae bacterium
CGAACAGGTGATGAATCTGCTCGAGGATCTGGCGGCGTACTGCAACGACGAGGTCGTGTCGCCCGTGGTGCAAGCGGCGCTCGTGCATGCGCAGTTCGAGAGCATCCACCCTTTCATCGATGGCAACGGGCGAACGGGCCGCGCGCTCATCCACCTCATCCTGAAACGGCGTGGGCTGGCCTCCAACCTGGTTCCGCCGATATCGCTTTGCATGGCGACACGGGCTGTCGATTACGTTCAGGGCCTCGGCAGGTTCCGCTATGTAGATGGGGACGATCCGACGCAGATTCGCGCACGTCTCAACGACTGGGTGTCGTTCTTCTCAGGTTCCTGCTTGCGGGCATGCGAGGAGGCGCAGGGCTTCGAGGAGAGCGCCCGCGCGCTGCAGGCCGGCTGGCGCGAGAAGCTGGGCACCGTGCGCAAGGGTTCGGCGCTCGAGGTGCTGCTCGACGAGATGGTGGGCATGCCGATCTTTACCATCGGCACGGCAAGCGAATCTGCAGGTCGTGCATTCAGCGCTATGTCGGCGGCGGTGGGGCGCTGCATCGAAGCGGGGATTGTCAAGCCGGTGGGTAATCGGAGGCGCAATCGTGTCTTCGAGGCACCCGATGTGATCAACGAGTTCAACATCTTCGAGCGGAGGCTCGCAAGTTCTTCAGGCGATACGCGGATTGCAAAGCCCGCTCGTGCTGTGCCGGAGAACCTATCGAAGCGAGGATAGGGGCTGCTGGCGAAGCGAGGATAGGGGGCTGCGCTTCGTCCCTCTTTCAGGTTGGTACAACCTGAAACAAGATGCCCCTCTTATTTTAAGTTTTCGTCTAACTTGAAATAAGAGGATATCCTGTCGGAGGTGCCGACAGGTGCGAGCGGTCGTGGGCGCGCGCCCGTCGCACGGAATCCAGCTTGTCGTTTCGGGGGAATCCGTCGCTCGATGCCTGCGGCGCGGGCATGTGGAGACCTATAATCGAGGTGGAACGTCCCTGCGCTTTGAAATCGAGGAGCCCCATGCCGAAAGTCAGCATCATCGTGCCGGTCTACAACGCCGAAAACGCGCTGGCTCGCTGCGTTGACAGCGTGCTCGGCCAGGACTTTCGCGATTTCGAGCTTCTGCTGGTCGACGATGGCAGCGCCGATTCGTCGCCGCGCATCTGCGACGAGTACGCCGTGCGCGATGCGCGCGTGCGCGTGCTGCACCGCGAGAACGCAGGGGTGTCCGCCGCGCGCAACGCGGCTCTCGATGCGGCGACGGGGGAGTACTTGCAGTTCCTCGACGCAGACGACTGGGTGACGCCCGATTCGACCGCACGCTTCGTCGAAGCTATGGAGAGCCACGAATGCGACCTGGTCATCGCGGACTTTTATCGCGTGGTGGACGATTGGGCCTCGCATAAAGGCGATATCGACGCCGAAGGCGTCATCACGCGCGAGCAGTACGCCGACTTCATGCTCGAGGATCCGGCCAACTACTACTACGGGGTCATTTGGAACAAGTTCTTCAAGCGCGACCTGATTGAACGCTACGGCTTGCGCATGGACCCGGAGCTCGACTGGTGCGAGGATTTCATATTCAACATGGAGTACATCCTGCATGCCGAGGGGATCTTCCCGCTGCATGCGCCGGTGTACTACTATGTGCGGACCGAGGGTTCGCTCGTGCGCCAGGGCCTCAACGTGAGCGACGTCGTGCGCATGAAACTCAACGTCATCGAGTACTACAACGATTTCTACCGACGTCTGTACGACGAGGCGGACTACCAGACGCGCCGGTTCGCCATCGCGCGCTTCCTCGTGGAGTTCGCGCGCGACGACGTGGCCATTCCCGGTTTGCCCAGCACCAAACGGTTGGGACTCGCACGCGACCTTCCCTTCGCCGAGGGTCTGGGCGAAGCGCCGGCTCTTTCCGAGTTGTTCGTCCAGAACCGCCTGCTCGATCGCGAGCTCGCCGCCGTGGCGCTGCGGTGGGAGCTCGAGCTCAAGGATGTGAAGCTGCTGCTTTTCTTGAAGAACGCCGGGGCAGCGGCGGGTATGAAGGAGGCAGCGTCGTTCGCCACGACCTCGATGCTCTCAGTCGTCGGCGCGCTGCAGAAACTGCTCGCGCGCAAGTTCGTGCAGCTCGATGCGACCTCGATGTTCGCTCTCGACGCGGCCTCTGCGCGCGGTCTTCGCCATTCGGCTGAAAGTTCCGCTCGGGTTGCGGGCGTCGCGCTCGCACCGTCCTCCGAGCCGCTTCTGCGCGACCTCGATCGTGCCCTCGAGGCGTACGACCGCGTGCGGCTCGCGGGGCTCTCCGAGAAGGAAGCGCAGGACTTTCGCGCGCTTGCAGCGCGGGTCGCTGCATCGGCCCGCGCGGCGCTCGAGGAGTAGGCGGGGACGGGCTGCGATGCTCATTCGTATGAAAGACCTGTCCGACGGGAACTTGAAGCTCTACTCGGGTATGACCGACGGCCAGCTCAAGCGCGGGGAGGTCCTCGGTCGCGACCTTGGTGGCGGCGTGTTCATTGCCGAGTCGCGCCGCGTGCTCGAGCGTGCGCTCGATGCCGGCGCCCGTCCGCTGTCGCTGTTCGTCGAGGAGCGCTGGCTCGTCCACGAGCGTCCCGTGATCGACCGGCTCGAGGCGCTCGACCCGCGTTTCCCCGTATATGTGGCGACGAACGGGCAGTTTCGCGAGCTCACGGGCTACGAAGTGACGCGCGGCGCGCTGGCCGCCTTCGCTCGTCCGCCCCTGCTCCCGCTTGACGACGTGCTTGCTGATGCGCGACGCGTGGCGGTGCTCGAGGATATCACCAACTACGCCAACATGGGGGCTATCTTTCGCAGCGCTGCGGCGCTTGGCATCGATGCGGTGCTCGTTACGCCTTCGTGTCATGACCCGCTCTACCGCCGATGCGCCCGCGTGAGCATGGGCGCGGTCTTCCAGGTCCCCTGGACGCGTATCGGCGAGGTTCGCGAATGGGCGCCGGAGGGCGTGCCGTTGCTGCGCGAGAGGGGCTTTACGACGCTGGCTATGGCGCTGCGATCCGACTCCATCGGGCTTGACGATGCGCGCCTCGCTTCGTTCGACAAGGTGGCCGTCGTGCTCGGGACCGAAGGAGAGGGGCTGTTCGAGAGCACGATCGCAGCCTGCGACCATACGGTGCTCATTCCCATGGAGAACGAGGTCGACTCGCTCAACGTGGCGGCCGCGAGTGCCGTGGCGTTCTGGGAGCTGAGGCGTTTGCAGGGCGGACGGTAGGCGCGGCGGCGGTTCTGCGGCTTGCGCCCGCTCGCGTGTCCGCCTGTGACCCGCATCCGCGCCCGCCGCTCCTCGCCTGCCGCTCCGCACTCGTGCTCGCGGGCGCCCGCCCGCACCTGCCGCTCCTCGCCTGCCGCTCCGCACTCGTGCTCGCGGGCGCCCCGCCCGCGCCCTTCCTGTGGAAACTTCGCGATTGCGCGCCTGCAGCGTCGCTTGCCGCGAAATGCGCTATACTGACACCTCAGCGCTTTGCTCCGCACGGCGCCTTCGGCCGACAAGGCGGCCGCGCATTCCGCGAAAATACCTGGCAGTTCCGCTTCGGCGAGAACTGCGCGGACCCGATCCGCGCGCCTGGCAAGCAGGCACCCGCGAACCTTCTTGCGCGAAAAAGCGCAGTGCAAGGTTTGAAGGTTTTTTGCGCTCTTCAGTCCTCACCGTAAAAGCGAACGGCCTTTGGTAATATCTATGATTGCTGCTTAGTGACTATTTGCTTTTAGAGGAGCACTTTTGACCAAACAAGATGTTATCGAACTCGAGGGTACGGTTCTCGAAGCGCTGCCCAACGCTATGTTTCGGGTCGAACTCGAGAACGGCCACAAGATTTTGGCCCACATTTCCGGCAAGATGAGGATGCACTACATCAAGATTCTTCCCGGCGACAAGGTAACGGTCGAGCTTTCCGTGTACGACCTCAATCGCGGTCGCATCACGTATCGTTTCAAATAACCCATCGTTACATGCGCGAACGACCGTGCTGGCGTTCGCGTCAAACGTTCTCGGGCGTCTATATCGAAACAGGGAAACATCGGCAGCGGCTGGCCGTGTGAGATAAGGGAATTGTAGGAACGCCGAAAGGAAGCAAACATGAAGGTACGTCCTTCGGTCAAGAAGATGTGCGACAAGTGCAAAATCGTACGTCGCCATGGCAAGATCTTCGTGATCTGTGAAAATCCACGTCATAAACAGCGTCAAGGTTAGGAAGAGGGGAACACTCTATGGCTCGTCTTATTGGTGTCGACCTTCCGCGCGATAAGCGCGTCGAGATCGGCTTGACCTACATCTACGGCATCGGTCTGACGACTTCCAAGAAGATTCTTGCGGAGACCGGCGTCGATCCCGACATCCGCTGCAACGACCTCTCCGAAGAGGATCTGTCCAGGTTGCGCGACTATATCCAGGCCAACCTCACGGTCGAGGGCGACCTGCATCGCGAGGTTTCCCAGAACATCAAGCGCCTTATGGAGATCGGCTGCTACCGTGGCCTGCGTCACCGTCGCGGCCTGCCCGTTCGAGGCCAGCGCACGCACACGAACGCTCGCACGCGCAAGGGTCCTCGTAAGCAAATCGGCGGCAAGAAGAAGTAGGGGTAGCTATCAATGGCTCAGAAGAAGAATGCAAATGCGCATATCAAGCGTTCGGAGCGCAAGAACATTGCTGTCGGCGCCGCGCATATCAAGTCTACGTTCAACAACACGATCGTGAGCATCACCGATCCTCAGGGCAACGTGATCTCGTGGCAGTCCGCCGGCACCGTCGGCTTCAAGGGCTCCCGCAAGTCCACCCCGTTCGCGGCTCAGATGGCCGCCGAGGCTGCCGCTAAGACGGCTATGGAGCACGGCCTGCACAAGGTCGCCGTATTCGTCAAGGGCCCCGGCTCCGGCCGCGAAACGGCCGTCCGCTCCCTGCAGGCTGCCGGTCTGGAAGTTTCCAGCATTCAGGATTGCACGCCCATCCCGCACAACGGTTGCCGTCAGCGCAAGCGTCGTCGCGTGTAGTTGAAAGGATTTACATTATGGCAATTGACAGGACTCCGGTTCTGAAGCGCTGCCGCCAGTTGGGCATCGACCCGATTGTGCTCGGTTACACGACGAAGGAATCCCATCGCGAGCCGAAGCGCCGTCGCAAGGAGAGCGAATACGGTCTGCAGCTGCGCGAGAAGCAGAAGGCCAAGTTCATCTACGGTGTACTCGAGAAGCAGTTCCGCACGTACTTCAAGCGCGCCAAGAGCATGAAGGGCATCACGGGTGAGAACCTGCTGTCCATCCTCGAGTCGCGCCTCGACAACGTCGTCTTCCGCCTGGGCTTCGCCCGCACCCGCAAGGAAGCGCGCCAGACCGTCACGCACGGACACATCACGGTCAACGGCAAGCGCGTCGACATCCCGTCGTACCGCGTGCGGCCCGGCGACCTGATCGCCGTCGCTCCGAAGGCCAAGGAACTGCTTGTCATCAAGAGCGCCCTGGTCAGCAACGAGCGCGTCTCGGTTCCGGCATGGCTTGAGGTGGATATCGAAAAACTGCAGGGAAGCGTTCTGGCTCTTCCTAAGCGTGATCAAATCGACTTGGACATCAACGAGCAGCTCATCGTCGAACTTTACTCGAAGTAATCACGCCATAGTAAGGAGGCTCATACAACATGACAGAGTTCATGAGGCCGACAGTTACAACGGAAGAAGTGAACGACACCCTCGCCCGGTTCATCGTCGAGCCGCTCGAGCGCGGCTATGGCAATACGCTGGGCAACTCGCTTCGCCGCGTGCTGCTCTCGTCGCTTGACGGTGCGCGTGCGACGGCGATCCAGATCGAGGGCGTGCAGCACGAATTCACCACTGCCGAAGGCGTAATCGAGGATATCACCGACATCGTGCTCAACGTGAAGGGCCTGGTCTTCCAAGCGCTCAACGACGACATCGAGGGGGCTGTCGCCCACATCAACATCGAGGGGCCCTGCACGGTCACCGGCGCCGACCTCAACGTTCCGACCGAGTTCACGCTGGTTAATCCCGACCACGTCATCGCGACGGTCGCCGACGGCGGTCAACTCGACATGACCATCCGCATTGGGGTGGGCCGCGGCTACGTGTCCGCCGAGCGTAACAAGCGCACGGAGGATCCGATCGGCATCATCCATGTCGACTCGTTGTTCTCGCCGGTTCGTCGCTGCACGATGAACGTGACCAACACCCGCGTCGGCCAGCGTACCGACTACGACAAGCTTGTGCTCGAGGTTGAGACCGACGGTTCTGCCACGCCCGCCGAGGCCGTGCTGCGTGCCGTCAACATCATCAACCAGTACATGGGCGCGTTCTCGGCGCTCGCCGAGGGTGACGAGGCCGAGGAGATCGAGGTGCCTTCGATCTTCGCTCCCGAAGGGCAGGAGACCAACGCTGAGCTTGACAAGCAGATCGAGGATTTGGATCTCTCCGTCCGTTCCTACAACTGCCTGAAGCGCGCGGGCATCCACTCGGTTCGCCAGCTGGTCGATTTCTCCGAAAACGACCTGCTGAACATCAGGAACTTCGGTGCGAAGTCCATCGAGGAAGTTAAGGACAAGCTCATTTCTATGGGCCTGAACTTGAAGCTATAGGAGAAACCAGATCATGAGACACAACTACAAGGGCCGCAAGCTTGGCACTGACTCCAGCCATACGCGTGCCATGAAACGGAGCCTCGTCGGCGCTCTTCTGCTGAACGACCGCATCAAGACCATCGAGTCGCGCGCCAAGGAAATCCGCCCTGACGTCGACCGCATCATCACCTGGGCTAAGAAGGGAGACCTGCATTCCCGTCGTCTGGCCATCGCCCGTCTCGGCGGCGACAAGGAGCTCGTGCGCGAGGTGTTCGAGAAGGTCGCGCAGGGCATGTTCGCCGACCGCAACGGCGGTTACACCCGCATCATGAAGCTCGGTAACCGCAAGGGCGACAACGCTCCCATGGTCATCATGGAGCTGTGCACCGAGCCGGTGAAGAAGGCCGACAAGCCCGCCAAGGCGCAGCCGAAGAAGGTCACGCCGAAGAAGGTCGAGGAGCCCAAGGCCGAAGAGGCCGTCGAGGCCGAGGTGGAGGCTGCTGAGCCCGCCGAGCCCGCCGAGGCTGCTCCCGAGGCGGAAGCTGCCGAGGCGGAGGCCGCCGGGGCCGTCGAGGTCGTTGGGGCCGAGCCCGCCGAGGTTGCTGAGCCCGCCGGGGCCGCCGAGCCCGCCGAGGCTGCTGCTGAGGCTGAGGTCGCTGCTGAAGAGGCCGCCGCGGCTGAGGCTGCTGCC
>CAUVMU010000066.1:0-7220 GCA_963552775.1 uncultured Eggerthellaceae bacterium
CGACATCGAGTATTTCCCCACGCACACGAGCGTTGAGCTCACCGTGCGCGGCGAGCGCGTGCGCTTCGACTGCCCGCTCGTGGGCAAGTTCAACGTCGAGAACGTCATGTGCGCGTTCGGCATCGGATTGCAGCTCGGCGTCCCCGTTCCCACCATCGTGGAGGCCCTGAGCGCATCTCCGCAGGTTCCGGGCAGGTTGGAGCGGGTGAGCGACCCGGCATCGGACGTCGCGGTGTTCGTCGACTACGCCCATACGCCCGACGCGCTCGAGAAGGCGCTCAACTCCGTGCGCTCCATCACGGCGGGCCGCACGTTCCTCGTGTTCGGCTGCGGAGGCGACCGCGACTCCGCGAAGCGCTCCATCATGGGGCGCGTGTCGCTGGCGGCCGATCATGTCGTTGTCACGTCGGACAACCCGCGCAGCGAGGACCCGCTCGCCATCATCGCCGACATCGTGTCGGGTATGGCGGCCGGCGTCGACCGTTACACGGTCGAGCCCGATCGCCGTCGTGCCATCGCCTGGACCATCGAACACGCCGCTGCAGGCGATTCCGTGCTCGTGGCGGGCAAGGGGCACGAGGACTATCAGATCGTAGGCGATAGGGTGCTTCCCTTCGACGACCGCGTCGTGGCGGCCGAAGAGCTCGCGCGCGTGCGCGGCGCGCATCCGGCTTCGGCTCAGGAGGCGTAAGCGCTCCCATGCGACTGACGATCGACGAGGTTCGCGCCTCCGTGAACGGCGCGCTTGCGTCCGAATGCGGGGTTTCAGGAGAAGTGTCCTCGGTAACCTGGGACTCACGTGAAATCGAGTCCGGTGCGCTCTACGTCGCCCTGCCCGGTGAGCGCGTCGACGGGCACGATTTCGTGCCGGCGGCCTTTGCTGCGGGCGCCCGCTGCGCTGCGGTGGAGCGCGTCGACGAGGAGATGATCGCTGCCGCGCGGGTCTTTGATGCGGCGCTCATCGTCGTGCCCGACACGGTCCGCGCCCTTACCGATCTTGCTGCAGCGTGGCGATCCCGCCTTGGCGGGCTCGTCGTCGGCCTGACGGGTTCGACGGGCAAAACCACTACGAAGAACCTCGTGCGCACCGTGCTCGAGCGGGCCGGTTCCGTTGTCGCCACGAAAGCGAACCAGAACAACGAGCTCGGCGTCCCCCGCACGCTGCTCGCTGCGGATGTCGACACGCGCTTTACCGTCGTCGAGATGGGGATGCGCGGCGCGGGTCAGATAGCCGAGCTCTGCTCGTTCGCGCAGCCTGCGTGGGGCCTGGTCACGAATGCGGGGGAGAGCCATATCGAACTGCTCGGGGGCCGCGAGGCTATTGCGCGAGCGAAAACCGAACTGTACTGTGCGCTCCCTTCGGGCGGTTTCGCTTTCGTCAACATCGCCGACGAACGGGCGGGCCTCATGCGCGCGTCCGCGCGCCTTCTCGAGCGCGGCGTCGAGGAAGTGCTCTTCGACGGCTCGCTCGAAGCGGACGCGCGCCGCGAGGCCCTTTCGGTGCGCGATCGCGCTCTGCCGGCGGTTTGGGCGCGCTCCGTACGCCTCGATGGGGCCGGATGCGCGCATTTCATGCTTGTGGCCTGTGGATTCGAGGGATCAACGGGCATATCCGAGGTACCCTGCTCCCTTGCGCTCGCCGGCGTCCACAACGTGTCGAACGCGGTGGCCGCCGCAGCTGTGGGCTGTGCTGCGGGCCTCGATCTGAAAACCATCGCGGAAGCTCTCGCCCAGGCGCGCCCCGAGCAGGGCCGCCAGGAGCTTCTGCGCACGTCCGACGGCGCCCTGGTGGTCAATGACGCGTACAACGCGAACCCCGATTCCATGCGCGCGTCGCTGTCGGCGTTCGCTTCGCTCGACGTGTCCGGCGCTCGCATCGCCGTGCTCGGCGACATGGGAGAGCTCGGGGATTTCTCGGAAGAGTGCCATCGCCGTGTCGGCTCGTTCGCAGCCGTCTGCAACCTCGACTTGCTCGTCTGCGTCGGCGAGTTCGCGACTCTCATAGCCGCCTCCGCTGTCGAGGCGGGAATGCCGTCTGCGTGCATCGTTTGCTGCGCCGATGCACAGGAGGCCCTCGATATCGTGCGCTCGCGCCTGGCTCCTGTCGACGCGGTTCTCGTGAAGGCATCGCACTTCATGGGTTTCGAGCGCATCGTGAAAGGTTTGGTCAGCTGATATGCTCTCGCATCTCTTCTCGCATTATCCGACGTTCCTCGTCTTTCTGGCCGTGTTCGTCTCCCTTGTCCTCACCATGGTGCTCATGCCGCCCTGGATCCGCTTTTTGCGTCTGAGCCATATCGGGCAGCAGGTGCGCGACGACGGTCCGCAGACGCATTTGGTCAAGCAGGGCACGCCCACCATGGGCGGCATCGTCATGCTGCTGGCCGTCGTGGTGTCGGTTTTAGTGGTGGGCTACTTCACGCCCGAAACGTTCGCTCTGCTCGCCGCAACGGTCCTTGCGGGAGGCCTCGGGCTGTTCGACGACGCCTCCAAGGTGCTGCACGCGCGCTCGCTCGGCCTGACGCCCAAGGCGAAGCTCGTCGGCCAGTTCGCCATCGCCACAGCGTTCGTGCTCATCGCCGTGAACGGGCTCGCCATCGCCCCCACGGTCGAGATTCCCTTCATATGCACGCTCGATCTGGGCGTGCTCACCACGGTCGTGCCGGTCGCCGGCGGCGTTTCGGTGCCGTGGCTCTACCTGGTCTTCGTGGACATTTTGCTCGTGGGCATGTGCAACGCCGTGAACCTCACCGACGGTCTCGACGGGCTCGCTTCGGGCACGGTCATGATCGTCATGATCGTCATGGCCGCCATCGCGTACCGATCCGACTTGCTCGAGCCGGGCATCTTAGCCGCCGCCCTCGCCGGCGCCTGCATCGGCTTTCTGTGGTTCAACTCGTTCCCAGCCGATATCTTCATGGGCGACACCGGGTCGCTCGCGCTCGGCATGGGGTTGGGCTGTCTGGCCGTGGTCACGAAGACCGAGTTCGTCTCCATCATCATCGGCGGCCTGTTCGTCGCTGAAGCGCTTTCGGTGATGTTGCAGGTCTTCTGGTTCAAGCGCACGCGCAAGCGCATCTTCCTCATGGCGCCGCTTCACCACCATTTCGAGAAGAAGGGCTGGAGCGAGACGAAGGTCGTCATCCGCTTCTGGATCATCTCGGGCGTGTTCGCCGCGGTGGGATTCTCGCTGTACTTCGCCGCGTCCGTGGCGGGAGCGCTGTGATGGTTTCCTCTCGCGATATGCTGACGGGGCGCAAGGGCGCTTTCCGGAACCTGGGGCGCGTGCTCGTCCTCGGCCTGGGGAAAAGCGGCAAGGCGGCCGCCCGTTACTGCGCGGACCTGCTCGGCGCGCGTGTGGAGGAGCTTTTCGTCGCCGCAGGCGCGCGCACCGACGACGCGGTTGCGTTCGTGGGCGGGCTCCCCGTTTCCGCCGAGCACGTGCGCTTCGGAGACGACGCGGTCGAGGCGCTCGCGGCGTGCGCGGACGGTCGCTTCGACCTGTGCATCGCAAGTCCCGGCATTCCGTCCTTCGCGCCGCTCTACACCGCAGGGACGAAGATGAGCGCCGAGATCATCGGCGAGGTCGAGTTCGCCTGGCGCGAGAGCCGCCTCGAGAGCCGCTGGGCTGCCGTGACGGGTACGAACGGCAAGACCACGACGACGGCGCTTACCGCGCACCTGCTCGTCGAAGCGGGCGTGCGCGCACGCGCGGTGGGCAACATCGGCGACACGTGCCTTGAGGCTGTCGCGGCCGACGACGTAGACGTCTACGTGGCCGAGGTGTCGTCCTACCAGCTTGCCTCGTTGGCGCGTTTCGCCCCGAACGCGGCCGTCGTGCTCAACATCACTCCGGACCATCTGCACTGGCATCGCACGTTCGAAGCCTACCGCGACGCGAAGCTGCGTCTGCTCGCCAACTTGGGTGCTGTCGAGGAGGGCGTGGCCGTGCTCGGTGCGACCGACGAGGTCGTGCGTGCCGAAGTGCGCCGCCTGAGCGCACTCGACGTTTCCGAGCGCGGGTTCGCCTACGTTCCCGTGGGGACGAAGGCCGGGCTTTCGGGGGACATGCGCGCTGCCTGCGGTTCCGAGAACGCGGCGTTCGTCGATGAGCGAGGCGGCTTGCACGTCGCGCTCAAAGGAACCGATTACCTGCTCGGGAACGCATCCGACCTACAGGTGAAAGGCGACCACAACGTGGGGAACGCGCTGTCCGCAGCCGCCTGCGCCCTCGCTCTCGGAGCCGAGGCCGCACGCGTTTCGACCGCACTGCGCACGTTCGCGCCGCTCGAACACCGCGTCGAGCCGTGCGGGGAGGTTGCAGGCGTTTCGTTCGTCAACGACTCCAAGGCCACGAACGTCGATGCGGCCGTGCACGCGCTCTCCTCGTTCGCTCCCGCGCGTCCGGTCGTGCTGCTCGGCGGAGACGACAAGGGCACCGATCTGGCCGCTTTGGTGGAAAGCGCACATGCGCACGCCCGCGTCGTCGTGTGCTTCGGAGGCGCTCGCGACCGCTTCTCGGCCGCGTTTGCCGCCGCTTGTTCTGAAGCTCCCCCGGATTTCCAGGTCGAGGAGGCCGCGAGCCTTGCCGAGGCGTTCGAGCGCGCCGTGAGCCTCGCCCGCCCGGGCGACACGGTGCTGCTCTCTCCGGCGAGCGCCTCGTTCGATGAGTTCCCGTCGTTTGCGGCCCGCGGAGACGCCTTCAAGGGCCTCGTGAGCGCCCTGCGCGCTCGGACGGGAGCGTAGGCGAGGCCGATGGCTCGAAACGCTGCGCATACCGTCCTTCCCGCCGACATCGCAGGACCGCGTATCGCGGTTTTGTTGCTCGTGCTGGCCCTGACGCTCATCGGCTTCGTGATGATCTACTCGGCTTCCACGGTGTCGGCCATCACGGAGTCGTCCGATCCGACGGCCTACCTCGTCGACCAGCTCCGTTTCGCCGTTGTGGGCATCGTCGCGGGGGCGCTTCTGTGGAAGGTTGTGCCGTACCGTGTGTGGGCCTCGCCGGCCGTCTACCTTGTCTGGATCGTGGCCGCGGTCATGCTCGTGCTCACGTTTGCGCTCGGAACCGTGGGTAACGGTGCGCAGCGCTGGTTGTTCATAGGCCCGGTGAGCCTGCAGTCTTCCGAGTTCGTCAAGATCGCGCTCGTCCTCGTTGCCGCCAAGGTCTTCGCCGACTTCCGCGAAGGGACCCTTACCGTCACGAGGTTTGCGGTCATGCTGTTCGTGCTCCTGGCGCTTCCGGTGGCGTTTTTGTACAAAACGCAGTCCGACCTGGGTACGACCGCCATCATCGCACTCGGTATCATCGCCGTGGCGTGGTTGGGCGAGGCGCCGTGGGAGGCCGTTGCGGCTCTGGTCCTCGGCGGTATCGTGCTCGCCGCCGCTGCAACGTTTTTCGTGTCGTACCGCTCGGATCGCATGCTCTACCTGGATCCGTGGAACGATGGGGAAGGGGGCTATGGGCGCGGGTACCAGATCATCCACTCCTACTACGCGTTCTCGCAGGGGGGACTGTTCGGAGTGGGGTTGGGGAACTCTCGCGAGAAGTTCCTCTACCTGCCCGAATCGGAGACCGACTTCATCTTCTCCATCATCGGGGAGGAGTTCGGCATGGTGGGCGCACTCGTCGTGATAGGGCTGTTCATGGCCTTGCTCTACTGCGGCATGCGCATCGCGCGCTCGGCGCCCGACGACTTCGGCACCATGGTGGCCGGAAGCCTCACGGTTATGATCGTGTTCCAGGCGTTCCTCAACATCGGCTGCGCTATGGGCGTGTTCCCCACCACGGGAAAACCCCTGCCGTTCATCTCGTCGGGGGGCTCGTCGCTCGTGGCTTCGTTCATGATGGTCGGCCTCGTTCTGGCCGTGTCCGAGGCGTCGGGGGAAGACCGCGAGTACGAACGGCGCCGCGACGATCTGCGCATCGTGCGCGCGACCGGTGGGCCCGCCGACGAACGCCGTGCGCGCGTCTCGCTGCGCCCGCGCGCCGCACAGCGCTTGACGGAGGCGCCTCGCCGCTCCTTCGCCCAGACGGCAGGCTCGTCTACAACGAATCGAAGGAGGCGCTGACATGCGCGTCGTGCTTTCCGGCGGGGGAACTGCCGGCCATATCAACCCGGCGCTCGCCTTGGCCGAAGCGCTCATCGAGCGGGGCGTCGACGTGCGCTTCGCCGGCACGCCCCAGGGCGTCGAGGCGCGTCTCGTAGCCCAGGCGGGCATCCCGTTCACGCCGTTTGCAGCATCGGGATTCAACCGCTCCCATCCGCTCTCGCTTGTGAAAGGCGTGGCGACCATTGCCCGCAGCTCGATGGCGGCCAAGCGCTGGTTCTCCGAGATACGCCCCGACGTCGTCGTCGGGTTCGGCGGCTATGTTTCCATCCCCGTGGGACGTGCGGCCGTCTCGCTCGGCATCCCGCTGGTCGTTCACGAGCAGAACTCGGTCATGGGCATGGCGAACAAGTACCTGGCCCGCAAAGCGCGTACCGTGTGCTTGACCTACGAGCACGCTGCGCGCGCCCTCGCCGACACGTCGAACGTGCGCATCACGGGCAACCCCGTGCGCGCTTCGGTGCTCACGGCAACGCGCGAGGAGGGACGGGCGCTGCTCGGCATCCCGCTTGACGCGCGGATGCTGCTCGTATTCGGGGGAAGCCTCGGGGCGCGCCGCATCAACGAGGCCGCCGTCGCTTTGAAAGAGCGCCTGCTCTCCTACGACGATCTGTACGTGGTCCATGTGAGCGGTCCCGCCGAGTACGAGAGCGTGCGGGATGCTCTGGCGCTTACGTTCGACGAGGAGAAGCGCTGGAAGCTGTTCGGCTACCAGGACCGCATGGGGGAGACCATGGCCGCAGCCGATGCCATCGTGTCGCGCGCGGGCGCCACCTCGCTCGCCGAGATATCGGCGCGCGCCATCCCGGCGCTGCTCGTGCCGTTCCCCTACGCCACCGAGGACCATCAGACCACGAACGCCCGTGCCTACGTGGAGGCCGGCTGCGCATACGCCATAGCCGACGCCGATACGGCGACTCCCGAGTTCGCGCGTCTCGTGTGCTCGCTCGTGGAGGACGCCGACGTGCGCGAGCGCATGGCAGCGGCTGCGCGTGCCCAGAAGACGCGCGATGCGGCCGCGTTGCTCGCGGATGCGGTCATGGAGGCGGCCGGCGCGCAATAGCGCTGAATCGATGAAGGAGCTTCGCCGCGCCTGCAACGTGCACGGC
>CAUVMU010000067.1:0-7210 GCA_963552775.1 uncultured Eggerthellaceae bacterium
GAATCTCTGCTGGTTTCATCTATTCCTGACCTTCCGTTTCACGAGTCACGATCTTGCATTTGATGGGCAACTTGTTAACGGCAAGGCGCAAGGCCTCCTTGGCCACGGGCTCCTCGACGCCGCCGATCTCGAACATGATACGGCCGGGCTTGACGACGGCGACCCATCCCTCGGGATTGCCCTTGCCCGAGCCCATGCGGGTTTCGGCGGGCTTCTGCGTGATGGGCTTGTCGGGGAAGATGGTGATCCACACCTTGCCGCCGCGCTTCATCTCGCGGGTCATGGCGATACGGGCGGCCTCTATCTGGCGGTTCGTGATCCACGCGGCCTCGAGAGCCTGGATGCCGTATTCGCCGTGGTTCAGACGGGTTCCGCCCTTGGCCTTGCCCTTCATGGAACCGCGCTGCACCTTGCGGTGCTTAACACGCTTAGGTACGAGCATTTACTTAGCACCCCTCTCGTTGCGACCGGGACGATCGCCGCGTTCGTTACGGTTGTTGCGACGGGAACGGCTCGGACGCGCAGTGCCTTCGAGGGCCGGCTGGGGAGCCTTCTGGCCGGGCATGACCTCGCCGTGGTAGATCCATACCTGGACGCCGATCGAGCCCATCGTGGTGGCAGCCGTCCACGTGCCGTAGTCGATCTTGGCGCGCAGCGTGTGCAGGGGCACGCGGCCTTCGCGGTACCACTCGCGGCGGCACATCTCGGCCCCGCCGAGGCGTCCGGAGCACTGGATGCGGATGCCCTTGGCGCCGGACTTGCGGGCCGACTGGACGGCCTTGCGCATGGCGCGGCGGAAGGCGACGCGGCCTTCGAGCTGCTCGGCGACGGACTGGGCTACGAGCGTGGCGTCGAGCTCGGGGCGCTTGACCTCGATGACCTCGACGGAAACGGTGCCGGTGGCGATCTTCTCGAGCTTCTTGCGAAGCGCGTCGATCTCGGCGCCCTTCTTGCCGATGACGACGCCCGGGCGGGCCGTCGTGACGATGACCTTCGTCTTGTCGCCGGCGCGCTCGATCTCGACGCGGGACACGGCGGCACGCACGAGCTCCTTGTTCAGGAACTCACGGATGGCCAGGTCGTTCTCCAGGTTGGCAGCGTAGTCCTTATCTGCGTACCAGCGGCTGCGCCAATCCTCGGTGATGCCGAGACGGAAACCGGTTGGGCTGACTTTCTGACCCATAAGGCGTTATGCCTCCTCTCGCGTTGCAACAACGATCGTAATGTGGCTCGAGCGCTTGCGGATACGCGATGCGGATCCTTTGGCGCGCGGACGGATGCGCTTCATGGTCGGACCTTCGTCGACGTACGCCTCCTTGACGAACAGCGACTCGGGACGGACATGGTGCAAGTGCTCGGCGTTCGCCACGGCGGAGTTCAGCGTCTTCTCGACGGTCTCCGCGATGGCGCGGTTCGTGAACGCGAGGATTTCCTGAGCCTGGATAACGGACTTGCCGCGAACCAGATCGACCACGATGCGCGCTTTGCGAGGGGTAACGCGGACGTAGCGTGCTATAGCTTTAGCCTCCATTGCTCACCCTTCCTATTTCTTGCGCTTGTCGCCGGCGTGGCCCTTGAAGGTACGCGTCGGGGCGAACTCGCCCAGCTTGTGGCCGACCATGGACTCGGTTATGTACACGGGGACGTGCTTGCGGCCGTCGTGGACGGCGATCGTGTGACCGACCATCTCCGGGAAGATGGTGCTGGCGCGCGACCACGTCTTGACGACGTCTTTTTTGCCAGCTTCGTTCATAGCCTCGATACGACCCAGAAGGCGCGGCTCGACGAAAGGCCCTTTCTTCAAACTTCTGCTCACTATTGCTCCTTTTCGCGTGCGCTACTTCTTGCGTCGACGGATGATCAGACGGCTCGAAGCCTTCTTCGGGTTGCGGGTGCGATGGCCCTTGGTGGGAACGCCCCACGGGGTGACCGGGTGACGGCCCGAGGACTTGTTCTTGCCCTCGCCGCCGCCGTGCGGGTGGTCGACCGGGTTCATGACGGTACCGCGGACGGTCGGACGGATGCCGAGCCAGCGGCTGCGGCCAGCCTTGCCGATCTTGATGTTGGAGTGCTCGGCGTTGCCGACCTCTCCAATGGTCGCGCGGCAGGTGAGCAGCACGCGGCGCATTTCGGAAGAGGGCATGCGCAGGATGGCGTACTTGCCCTCCTTGCCCATGATCTGGATGCTCGTGCCGGCGGAGCGGGCGAGCGCCGCGCCCTTGCCGGGCTGCAGCTCGACTGCATGGATGAGCGTGCCGACGGGGATGTTCGCGAGCGGCAAGGCGTTGCCGGGTTTGATGTCGGCCTCGGGGCCGCTGACGACCATGTCGCCGACGCGCAGGCCCTTCGGATGCAGGATGTAGCGCTTCTCGCCGTCGACGTAGTGCAGAAGCGCGATGCGGGCGGAGCGGTTCGGGTCGTACTCGACCGTGGCCACCTTCGCGGGCACACCGTCCTTGGCGCGTTTGAAGTCGATGATACGGTAACGCCGCTTATGCCCGCCGCCCTGATGGCGCGTGGTAATGCGGCCCTTGTTGTTGCGCCCCGCCTTCTTGGACAGCGGCGCAAGCAGCGACTTTTCCGGCTTGCTCCTCGTAATCTCGGAGAAATCCGAGACCATCTGGAAACGGCGGCCGGGGCTGGTCGGCTTGTATTGCTTGACTCCCATGCTCAATTTCCTTTCCTGGGGCCTCGCTTCGCCGATCGGGGAGCGGCAACGCCGTTGCAGCGTTTCTGGCTGCAGCGCGGCAAGGCCGGCTCGAACGAACGGCGGGGCACGAAGTCCCTGCCTAGGTCTTTGCTCGCACGCCTGCTCGTACACCAAAGACCCCTGATACTTCGTGGATTCGATTGCCGACCTGCAGCGTGAGAAGGCACCTGTTTTCGACTCCGATAATCCACGCGTCCGGGTGTGTCCATCTTATTCCAGACGCAACCGAGAATTATAGACGTGTCTCATCGAGTAATCAAGCAGGTATTTCAGACACATAACCTGCTCACAACCGCAACGCGGGTGCAACGCGGGTCCAACGCGGGTGCGGGGAACGCGAAAAGCGGGAGCGCGGGGACCGAGCAGGTGGCATGCGATCGACGGCCGCCCGAAGGACGGCGGGCATGCGGGCGCGATCGACGGCCGCCCGAAGGACGGCGCGCATGGATACCGTTGCACGTATCCTTGCTACAGTCGATGTCGTGCTGGGGCGAGCATGAGCGGAGTGCGGTGCAACCTCTAACGTGCGAAGATCGCCTTGAGGACGGCAGGGACCGCAACGACGGAAAAATCCGTTCCCCTGAGCCGTTCGCCGTCTATCTGCACGGGCGGTTCCTGCTCGAACGAGAGGTCGATGCGACGCGCGCGGGCGAAATGCACGTGCGGTCGATGCGTGTGGCGCCCGCTCTTGGCAAGCAGGAATGTGAAGGCAGCCTGGGAAAGCGAGAGCGGCGCATCGACCCAGCAGACATCGAGCAGACCGTCGTCGATGCGCGCTTCGGGGCATATGCGAAACCCTCCCCCGTAGGTACAGCCGTTCTGAACGGCCAGCAGATAGACCGAAAGCTCGCGCGACGCACCTCCGTCGAGCGATAGGCGCACACGACGGGCGTCCCGATGGCGGGTGAGCTGCTCTATTCCGCTCTCGACGTACAGGAGCGTGCCCGTCCTCCCCGTTTCGCGCCGGCGCTCAACGGTACCGAGCGCTATAGCCGCGTCGAGGCCGAACGAGAGCGTTTCGGCGAAATAGGTCCCCTCGCACAGGCCCGCATCGACCGTGCGCGCGCATCCGCACGCCAAAGCGTCAAGGGCGCGATCGAGCACAACGGGCATCCCGAGCGTACGGGCGTAGTCGTTGCCCGACCCGTACGGGATGTGCCCGAGCACCGGGCGCTCGGCGGGGGCAAGCTCCATGAGACCGTTGACGACTTCGTTGACCACACCGTCGCCTCCGAGCGCTGCGAGCGTGTCCCATCCGAGCGCACGTCGGGCAAGCGCGGTTGCGTGGCCGGGTGCATCGGTCAATGCAAGCTCGACTTCATCGACGCAGTCCGAGCGAAGACGCAGGTCGGCAGCGGCGGCGGAAGCCGCTTCGCGAGCGGCGCCGTTGCGCGCCTCAGGATTCGCCACGAGCAAGACCCTTCCGAGCCGATGAGCTCCCACGCCCCTCCCCTTCCTTCGCAAAACGGGGGCGCCGAAGCGCCCCCGCGAACCATTCGACCGAAGCCTAGTTTTCGCGCGGCGCCTCGGGAGCGGCAGGCTCTGCAGCGGCGGCAGGCTCGGGCTCCGCAGGGGCGGCGGCAGGGGCGGGTTCGGGCTCCGCAGGGGCCTCGGCGGCAGGCTCTGCAGCGGCGGGCTCCGCAGGGGCGGCGGGTTCGGGCTCCGCAGCAGCAGGCTCCGCAGGGATCTCGGCGGCAGGGACCGGAGCGGGGCGGTCCATCACCCTGATGTCGGCGTGCTCGACCAGCCACTTGTTCGCATGCAGGCGCTCAGCCGACTCGCGCAGCGTGAAGCCGTGCCCCATCTCCTCCATGCGCTCGCGCGCCATCTTGGGGTTCTGGGGATTGAGCTGGGCGCACACCTCTTCGATGTCCGCATCGGATATCGCCATGCCCTCGTGGTTGAACAGCGCATCGAGCGCGAAGCCCTGCGTGAGCATCGCGCGCGTCTGCATCATCATCATCATGTTCATCTGCTGCTCGCCGCCGTTCTGCTGGACGAACTGCTCCCAGGTCGTCTTCTCGGCAGCAACCTGAGCGCGCAGGTTCGCCACGAGCGTGCGAGCCGTGCCCTCGTACACCTCGTCGGCGATACGGCCCGTGAAGCGCTTCGAAAGCTCGTCAGCAGCCACTCCGCGAACGTACTCGTCGTACTGCGCGCGACGCTGTCCGTCGACCTGCTCGCCGATGGAAGCGCGCAGGCCGGCGAGGCCTCGGTACATGGGCAGGTTCTGAGCGACCCACTCGTCGTCGATGACCGGCGCAACCTTCTTCTGCGTGCTCAGGTAGGTGACGGTGCAGTCGTAGTCCTTCATGACCTGGTTGCCGTTGTCGTCGATGTCTGGACCGGAGAACGTGAACGTACGCGTCTCCCCCACGGTCATGCCCATGATTCCCTCGTCGAAGCCCTCGGGCATAAGCCCTACGCCGACCGAGTACGTGCGCCCGTCAGTCGTGATGCCTTTGAGCTCTTCCCCGTCGAGCGAGCACTTGATAGCCAGGAAAACCTCGATACCCTGCTCGATAACGTGCGGGTCGGTATCGACGTAGCTGACGTAGTTCTCGGCCATCTTGGAAATCTGCATGTCGATTTCAGCCTCGCTGCCGCCGAACGGCTCGACCGCGATGCTGATGGGGTCGTAGGACGTAAGCTCGTAGGTGGGCTTGGGAACGACGCGCAGCTCGAACTGGAACGTACGACCGCGCTTGAGCGGGGTCTTCGGCTCGACCTGGGGCATGAAAGCCGGGGTCACGCCGCGCTTGTCGATGGCCAGGGGCGCGAACAGGTCGATAGCCTGGGGCGCAACCACCGAGTCGAGGTCCTTGATGCCCATCTGCTCCTGCGCGCACTCCTCCATGGACTTGCCGGGCAAAGGGCGCACGCCCATCTGCTGGCAGAAATTGAGCTGCGCCGTATGGAGCACGGAGCTCACTTCCGACGTCGAGGCCGTCGCCTCGAGCAGGACGACCCCGTCGTCAAGCTTCTTCTGGATAACTTTCATGGTCCTTCTCTCCTTGTTCGACCGCACGCTTCGCCCTGCGAAACCCGCGACATGACACGATTCGCACCCGCCCACCCGCGTCGATGCGAAAACAGGCGGCTCACTCGTCTTTCAACGCCGATTGCCTATTGTAGCGCAACCTCGGGCGCTCTTTGCGATTACGTCGGATTTTGCGCCACATGAAATGGAACGTTCGCCAAGGTCTGAGATCTCTGCACGTTTCACCAAGGTCCGAGATCTCTGCACGTTCGATCGACAGTTTCGACTCGTAACGCTCGATGCCATCGAGCGCGTGGAAATCAGTGCTTGCGACTTTGCTCCGAACGGCTACGCCGGTTCGATCGCCGCTCCATTCGAGCGTGTCGGCACTCCATTCGAGCGTGCCGGCGCTCGACGCAAACATCCCAACGGGATGCAGTCGGTTCGATCGCCGCTACCATTCGAGTGTGTCGGCGCTTTGGGGGTTCCCGTTCAGCTCGACTGAGGCCACCTTCCCCTCTCGCACGTGGATGACGCGATCGGCGATGGCCGTGAACGCCGCGTTGTGCGTGATGAGCACGACGGTCTTGCCCGTCTCAGCGCACGTGGCCTGCAAAAGCCGCAGGATGGCCTTGCCCGTACGGTAGTCGAGCGCGCCCGTAGGCTCGTCGCACAGCAGCAGTTTGGGATTCTTCGCAAGGGCGCGGGCGATAGCCACGCGCTGCTGCTCGCCGCCGGAGAGCTGCGCGGGAAAGTTGTCCATGCGAGCGGCAAGACCCACCTGCGTGAGCACCTGGGCCGCATCGAGGGGGTCCTCGCAGATCTGCGACGCGAGCTCGACGTTCTCAAGTGCCGTGAGGTTCTGCACGAGGTTGTAGAACTGGAACACGAAACCGATGTCGTAGCGACGGTAACGCGTAAGCTCGCGCTCGTCGAATGAGCTGATGCAGCGCCCGTCGAGCGATATGGTGCCCGATGTGCACGAATCCATGCCGCCGAGCATGTTGAGGAGCGTGGTCTTGCCGGCTCCCGACGGGCCCACGATGCACACGAACTCGCCGCGTTCGACGTCGAAGGTCATACCGCTCGCCGCCACCACCTCGACTTCGCCCATGCGATACACCTTGCATACATCTCGAAACTCTACGAACGCCATGCTCGCTCCCGCCACGTCTCGCGTCTCGTACTCTGCCCTGCCCACGATACCCGATTTCGCGGGTGCACACCAGCGCGGACCGCAAAAGGTCACGGTGCCCGTCTTGTCGAGTACGACGACGGGATTGTGCGGGTGCGCACCAGCGCGGACCGCAAAAGGGCCGCAAGCTGCCCGAGCGTCGACTCGCATCCCGACGCCATCCCGACGCCATCGTGCGCGAAACAGGGCTAGCGGCAAGAATGCGCGTCCGGATTCTTGGTCGACCCCCGGACAGGCATAGGAGAGCCTCCCGGTTGAAAACCGGCGGCGCTTTTGCCGGGGCGGCGGGAACGCGCGTCCGGTCCGCTCTCGGCGCCGCGGGCCG
>CAUVMU010000068.1:0-7174 GCA_963552775.1 uncultured Eggerthellaceae bacterium
CAATTCCACTCTTGTATATATGAAGAAAATATGTCACTATAGGGTCGCTCGCGTGCAATTTCATCAATCTCTATCGTTGGAGGTCCTGTATGACAACCGCGCACAAGACAGCGAATCCCGGTCCGCTCGGATTGCTCGGGTTCGGTTGCACTACCATCCTGTTGAATCTTCATAACGTCGGCGTGCTGGAGCTGTCGATCGTAATCGTAGCGATGGGGGTGTTCATGGGTGGTTTGGCCCAGTTCGTGGCCGGCATCCTTGAATTCAGGAACGGCAGCACGTTCACGGGAACGGCGTTCACCTCGTACGGTTTGTTCTGGTGGTCCCTCGTCGCAATATGGGTCAACCCGTTTTCAAGCGCAGGCATATCATCGGCCGATCATGTTTCGCTGGGGTTCTACTTGCTTCTTTGGGCGCTCTACACGGGATGCATGTTCGTGGGCACGCTTAAGCATAATCGTGCCACCCAGTTCGTGTTCGGGTCGCTGACGGTGCTGTTTCTGCTGCTCTCTCTCGAGAGTTTCCTGGTCAGCGAGACGATTGCCCTCGCTGCGGGCATCGTTGGCATCGTGTGCGGCGCTTCGGCGGTATACGCGGCCTTCGGCGGTATCGTGAACGGCGAGCACGGGAAAACCCTCCTGCCCTTGGGATAGCCCTCACGCGCCCGCGCTCGGGCAGAGGCGATTACGCCGCCGCCGACGCGGTGCACGACTACCGCCACGCGCGCGCTCGGGCAGAGGCGATTGCGGCGCCGGCGAAGCTGAGGTCCACCGCCCTCACGCGCCCGCGCTCGGGCAGAGGTCGACCAGGAAGCACGCGTCGCACTTCGGTCTGCGTGCGATGCAGGTCTCGCGTCCGAACAGCACCCACTGGTGGTTGATGGGCCCCCAGTATTCGCGCGGATAGAGCTTGAGCAGGTCCTGCTCGGTGGCGAGCGGCGTCTCGGCGCGGCTGAAGTTCAGCTTGTGGGCGATACGGTGCACGTGGGTGTCCACCGCGATGCCCTCAACGATGCCGAAACCCTCGTTGAGCACGATGTTCGCTGTTTTGCGCCCGACGCCTGGCAAACGGACGAGCTCCTCCATGGTGCGCGGGACCTGCCCACCGAACTCGCCGACCACCATCTGCGCGCAGGCGATGCAGTTCTTCGCCTTGCTGCGGTACAGCCCGATGGAACGCAGGATGTCCTCCACGTCGCCTAAGTCGGCCCCCGCCAAATCGGCGGGGGAGGGGTAGCGCTCCCAGAGCGCGGGCGTGGCCTTGTTCACGCTCTTGTCGGTTGTTTGCGCGGAAAGCAATACGGCTATGGTCAGTCGAAACGGGTCTCCGCCGTAATCGAGTGCGCATTCGGCGGCAGGATAGTGCTCGTTCATGCGCGTCGCGACGGCGAGCGCGCGCTCCCGCTTCGATTTCAGCGATTCTCGAGCCACGTTGCTCCTCTCTCGTTCGGAATTCGGGGTTCGGATCGAGCGCCCAAACCCTCAGATTCTAGCTCAGATTCTAGTTCGCAAAGCCGATGACGCCCGCGCGACCCGGTGTCACCACGCCGATGCGCGCAGGCTTCCGGCCTTTCTCGCGCAAGAACGCGGCTTCGAAATCGGCTGCTCGATCGGGCGCTATGGCGCAGAGCAAGCCCCCGGAGGTCTGAGGGTCGCAGATGACTCCCAGACGGTTGTCGAATTCCTCGTCGCCGAGCTCTCCCTGGTCGATGAACGGTTCTGCGTAATCCATGATGGAGAACGTGCGATTGGGGCGGCAGTAGTCGCAGGAGAGGTCCCACGCACCGTCGAACAGGGGCACGTTCGGCCAATCGAGTGCGATGGAAACGTCGCTGGCCTGCAGCATTTCATGCAGGTGCCCGGCGAGTCCGAAGCCGGTGACGTCGGTCGCGGCATGCGCATCGGCGGCGAGCATAGCGCGCATCCCTTTGAGGTTGAGCTCCTGCATGGATGCGATAGCCGGGGCGAACGCGGCGTCGTCGACCTCGCCTATTTTCGCGGCGGCGCTCAAAAGGCCCGTTCCTAAGGGTTTGGTCAGATAGACGAAATCTCCGGGGAGCGCGCCCGCGTTGCGTACGATGCGGTCGGGGTGCACGGTGGCGAACACGCACAGCCCGTACTTCGGCTCGTCGTCGTCGATGGAATGTCCGCCCACGACGAAGGCCCCGGCTTGCGCCACGGCGTCGGCGCCGCCCTTGAGGATGGCGCCCGCCACGTCGGTGCCGAGCGTGCTGTCGAGCGCGAGGATGTTGAGGGCGCACGTGGCCTGGGCCCCCATGGCGAACACGTCGGACAGGGCGTTGGCTGCGGCGATGCGCCCGAAATCGTAGGGGTCGTCTACGAGCGGCGTGAGGAAATCGACGGTGAGCACGGCCGCAAGGTCGTCGCGCAGCCGATATACCGCCGCGTCGTCGCTCGTTTCGAATCCGAGCAGCAGGTTCTTGTCGACTCCCGGCATGATGGGAGTCAGTATGGTCTGGAGGTCGCCCGGACTCCACTTGGCGGCTCAACCGCCCTTCGAAGTCAACTGCGTCAGGCGCACGCGCTCCTTCTCGCTCACGGGTCCTCCTCTCGTTGTATCGCTTGAAACCCCAGTATAGCGCTCATTGTGCAGCGGGTTCCGTTTGGTTGGGAAAATGTGTTTATCGGCCAATTTCGACAGATCCGACCGTTTAAAACCTCATACGGAAACACTAGAATTCGTATATGAGAACAATGCTGCGCGCAGTGCGGGAGTACCTGCTCTCGCACTCGGAACGAATCGGGGGTCGCGCCCGCAGCGAATGCGGCCCGTTGGAGAGTGAGAGCATGTGCGCGGATAACGAGCGCAAGGCTTGCAATACGGTTATCTATCTGGGTGTCGACGTCGGTTCGACTACGACTAAGGTCGTTGCGCTCGACGCTCGCTCGCGTGATGTGCTCCATTCCGTCTACCGGCGTCACCACGCCCATCAGATCGAAAGCCTGAGGCCCCTTCTCGCCGACGTGGCGAAACGTTTCCCGAACGCCTCGTTCAGGATGGCCCTCAGCGGTTCGGGGAGCAAGTCCATCGCTTCGTCCCTAGGCGTCCCCTACGTGCAGGAGGTCGTGGCGAACTCGATCGCCGTGCAGGAGCTGCACCCGAACGCGCGCTGTGCTATCGAGCTGGGCGGCCAGGACGCCAAGATGATCTTCTTCGAGCGCGACGAGGAAACGGGTGCGCTCGCGGTGTCCGATATGCGCATGAACGGCAGCTGCGCCGGTGGTACGGGGGCCTTCATCGACGAGATCGCGGCTTTGCTGAAAGCCCCCGTGGAGGATCTGAACGGCCTAGCCGCGCGCGGCGTGCGTGTCTACAGCGTGTCGGGACGCTGCGGCGTGTACGCGAAAACCGACATCCAGCCCCTGTTGAACCAAGGGGCTTCGAAAGAGGACATCGCGCTTTCCACCTTCCATGCCATCGCCAAGCAGACGCTCGGCGGGCTGGCGCAGGGGCTCGACATCCACCCGCCCGTCGTCTTCGAGGGCGGCCCTCTCACGTTCAACCCGGTGCTCGTCGACGTGTTCGCCGAACGTCTCGCGCTCGACCCCGCCGATGTCGTGGTACCCGAAAGCCCCGAGACCATCGTGGCGCGCGGTGCGGCGCTGTCGCTGTTCGGCCTGTTCGCCGATGCAGAGGCGGCCGTCGATCTGAGCGGGCTTTCCACGCTGCTCGACCGCGCGCGCGAAGCGGTGGCGTCTGCGGGGTCGCACGGCACGCCGTTCTTTCCCGACGATGCGACCCTTGCCGCGTTCCGGGAGCGTCATGCGCTTTCGGCGTCTTTCGAGGGTATGGACGGTTGCGCGACGGTCCTGCCCGTTTACCTGGGCATCGATTCGGGGTCGACCACGACGAAGTTCGTACTGCTCGATGAGGACGAGCGTCCGATCGACGGATTCTATGCTGCGAACGAAGGCGAGCCGCTCGATATCGCATGCCGGGCGCTGCTTTCCCTGCATGAGCGTTACCGCGCGCGTGGAATCGAGCTTGAAGTCCTCGGGGCGGGTACGACCGGATACGGCGAGCTGCTGTTCTCCCGGGCGTTTCGCACCGACTGCCACATGGTCGAAACGCTTGCGCACTCGCTTGCCGCGGCCCAGTACGTGCCCGATGCGACGTTCATCCTCGATATCGGCGGACAGGACATGAAGGCCATCTGGGTCGATGGCGGCGTGGTTACCGACATCGTGGTCAACGAGGCCTGCTCGAGCGGCTGCGGGTCGTTTCTGGAGAGCTTCGCGCACTCGCTCGGGGTTCCCGCCGAGGGCATAGCCGAAGCGGCGTTCCGCTCGCGCAACCCCGCCCAGCTCGGGAGCCGCTGCACCGTGTTCATGAACTCGAGCGTCGTGACCGAGCAGAAGAACGGCAAGTCGCCCGACGATATCATGGCGGGACTGTGCCGCTCCATCATCGAGAACGTGTTCACGAAAGTCATCCGCGTATCGAACATCGATGCGCTCGGCGAACGCATCGTGGTGCAGGGCGGAACGTTCAAAAACGATGCGGTTTTGGCTGCATTCGAGGATTATCTGGGGAAACAGGTGGTACGCGCTCCGTACCCGGGTCACATGGGAGCCATCGGCGCGGCGCTTGTGGCCAAACGGGAGCATGAGGAGCGTCGGGCGCGGGGCGATACGTCCCCCTCGACGTTCATCGGGTTCGAGGCGCTGCGCACATTCTCGTTCGAGCAGCGTGCCAACGTCACGTGCCCCTTCTGCGCGAACGCCTGCAACCGCACGCTCGTCACGTTCGGCGACGGCTCCACGTGGGTTACGGGGAACCGTTGCGCCCGCGGCGAGGTAATCGGCGATCCGCGCGACGAGGCCGTCCGCGCCGCCCTGCGCGCGAAGGCGCATGCGGGGTCTTCGGTGGAGAACGTCTTCGACGTGCGCGAGCGCCTGCTCTTCGCCGAGTACGATTACGACCAGGTGCTTCCCGAGAACGGAACCGTCATCGGGCTGCCGCGCGTCCTGTCGTTATGGGACAACGCGCCGTTTTGGACCACGTTTCTGCGCGCGCTCGGGTTCACGGTGCGCCTGTCGCGCCCGAGCACGCGCGCTCTCTACGAGGAGGGCCTGCCCGCCGTCGCATCGGACACGGTGTGCTTTCCGGCGAAGCTCGTCCACGGACACGTGCGCGATCTGGCGGCTGCGGGGGTCGACCGTATCTTCATGCCGGTCGTGACGACCGTCCCTTCCGAGAACACTCAGGCCACAAGCGAGTCGATGTGCGCGGTTGTCAAGGGCTATCCGCTGGTCATTCGCAATTCCGATAACCCCGAGGAGCGCTTCGGGGTGCCGTTCGACGCGCCGTTGTTCCACTGGTATTCGGCTGCCGACCGCGAACGGCAGCTTTCCGGCTACCTTGAGGAGGCGTTCGGAATCGACCGCGATTCCTGCGCCCGCGCCCTCGCGTGCGCCGACCGCGCGCAGAAGCGCTTCCGCGAGCAGCTGGTGCGCGCGGGGGAGCACGCGCTCGAATCCGTGCGCGGTACGGGATCGTTCGCCGTCGTGCTGGCGTCGCGGCCCTACCACAACGACCCGCTGGTGAACCATGATCTGCCGCGCTTATTCTGCGACCTGGGGATTCCCGTGATTCCGCCCGACGCTCTGCCCGGGGTGAACGACGTGGACCTCTCGCTGTCCCGTCTGGACATCGTGAACAACTACCATGCCCGCGCCCTGTCGTCGGCCCTGTTGGCTGCGCAGGATACGTCGCTCGAGTACGTGCAGCTCGTCAGTTTCGGGTGCGGCCATGACGCGTATCTCTCCGACGAGATCGCGCGCCTCATGCGTGAGGTCGGGGACAAGGCGCCGCTTGTGCTGAAGGTCGATGAGAGCGACGTGCCCGGGCCTTTGCGCATCCGCGTGCGCTCCTTCGTGGAAACGGTGTCGCTGCGCCGCCGTGTGCGGGCGCAGGCGGCCTCTGCCGCACCCGACGCCGCCTCGCCCCGCACGGATGCGGTCGCGCTTTCCGACCCGTACCCGGTGAAGTTCACGAAAACCGACCGCGCCGAGCGCGTCCTCCTCGTGCCGAACACCTCGCACGCGTTCAGTCGCCTGATGGCTGCGGTGTTCTCGAAGCAGGGCGTGCGGGCTGTGCCCCTCGAGGTGGGCCGTGAGGAGGCTATTCGCCTGGGGAAGGCCTACGTGCACAACGACATCTGCTTCCCGGCCCAGATCGTCATCGGCGAGGCGCTCGCCGCGCTCGAGAGCGGTGAGTACGATCACTGCGAGGTGGCCGTGGCAACCGGCAAGTACATCGGCGACTGCCGCCTGACGCACTACGCGGCGCTTTTGCGCAAGGCTCTTGATGACGCGGGCTATGCCGACGTTCCCATCGTGACGAACGACGACGTCGACTATCACAACATGCATCCGGGCTTCAAGATGAACGCGCTTTCGGCTGCGCGCATCGCGTTCGCGCTGCCCATGATCGACGTGCTCGAGGAGCTGCTGCGCAAGCTGCGTCCCTACGAACTGGTCGAAGGTGAGGCCGAGCGCGCTTTCGACGAAGGGCTCGACGCGGTCGTCGAGGGGCTTGAACGCGCCGGGGCGCGCGGGGCGAAGGCGGGCTTCAAGCGCGCGATCGCCCGCATGAACGAGGTGGCCTACGACCGCTCGCACCGGCGGCCGCGCGTGCTCATCGTGGGCGAGTACCTGCTGAACTTCCACCCTGGGGCGAATCACGATGTGGAGCGCTACCTCGAGGACAACGGTTTCGAGATCATCGAGGCGCGCATGACCGACGTCATCCGCAAGACGTACTTCTACAAGAACGCGCAGATCAAGGAGTACGGCATCGACAAGCCCTTCTCCGAGGCGACGTGGTACGCGGTGGCGAACGGCCTGTTCGAGTACGCTCAGGATGTGACGGACCGCATCGCGTCGGCCCATCCGCTCTACGAACGCGTGACGCGCATGCCCGAGCTCGTGCGCGCGAGCGATCCCATCATCCACCACACGTTCGATGCGGGCGAAGGCGTGCTCATCCCTGCCGAGATCTTGCACCACGCCGCGCACGGATGCGAGGCCTTCCTCATCCTGCAACCTTTCGGATGCCTGCCCAACCACATCGTGGGGCGCGGCATCGCGAAGAAGCTCAAGGAGCTGTACCCGAACGTGCAGATCCTGCCGCTCGACTACGATCCCGACGT
>CAUVMU010000069.1:0-7167 GCA_963552775.1 uncultured Eggerthellaceae bacterium
CTTCATCTCGGCCTTGAGGTCGGCATGGCAGGTCGAGCAGTTGTTCTTGATGAGCTCCTCGTTATCGAGAGGGCTCTGCCAGTAGTGGCTGTGGTAGACCGAGCCGTCGGCAGCGGTTTCGACCGGCATATGGCAGTCGGCGCAGTCGTAGCCGAGCTGGGTCATGTGGTTGCCCTCGCCACCGTAGCAGTACTCGTACTCGGAGTGGCGCACCGAGATCATCTTGGCGCCCGTGGACGCATAGGTCCAGTCAACGTAGCCATGCTCGTCATACCAGGCGAGCGCGTTATCGGGCGTCATGGTCTCGACGCTGTCGTAAGGGCTCGTGGGCTCACCGGTCATGGGGCTCATGGAGTAGTCGCAGTGACACTGGCCGCACACCTCGCCGGACAGCGAGCGTTTGGAAGCCTCGGGGCCGAGCGCGCGAATCCAGTCGGCACGCAAAAGCGACAGCTGCGAGGGGTCCTCGTTGTTGTGGCAGTTGGCGCACGTGATGCCGTCCAAGGTCGCCTCGGCGTCCGCAGCGAAGGGCTCGCGCCACACCGAGACGCCCTCGGCGGCGGCCTTCATGTGCACGTCGGGCGTCTTGCAGGCCAAACAGCCCGCCTGGGTCTTCTCGCCGATGCGCCCGTTGTTCGTCACGGTGTACATGGAGTACGTATGCCCGCCGGCCTCGGTGAAGAACTTGGCATAGCCGTAGCCCTTGCCGAGCGTGACCATCTCGGGATAGAGCTCGAGGTAGTTATGCTTGCCTTCGGGCCAGGCGTTCTTGTTGTTGTCGAAGAAGGTGCGGTACTGGTTCGGATACTGGCTCTCCCACGCGTCCGATCCGATGACGCCGAACTCGTTTTTCGCCGGAACCGTCGTCGGCGAGGATGCCGACGGTGTCGGATTGCCCGGATTCGCCTTAGGCGCGCAACCGACTACGCCCGCGATTGCAACCGTCACCGCGAGAACGCACATGAAGATGAGCAGCTTCTTGCTCTTCAGCGCACGTGCCATGATGTTCCCCTTCCTCTCATTGCCATGCCCGTATTTTTACCATGCCCGTATTTTATGGAAATATCAAGCAGGTTCGAACATAGCCGAGCAAAAAAGCGCATTCTATGCTCAGCATGTATCGGCTCCGATTCGAATCCGCCGTCCCCTTCCCCATCGCATCCGCGCCGTCCACCGCCGTTTGCGCAACCCACCCGTACGCCATGACGAGACCGCGCTTTTGCGCTTGTTTCGAGATTACTTATAATGTGGAGGAACTCACAGGGTCGCATGCCCTTCGTTTTATGGGGACGGTTCCGCGAAAACGCATATCGGAAAGGATCGATAAGATGATCGTGCTCAACCAGCGCTCGAAAACACCGCTTTACGAGCAGATTTACGAGCAGCTGCGCGCGGGCATCATAGCGAACGTGTACCCTCCCGCATCGAAACTGCCCTCCATTCGGGGTCTTGCCGAGGAACTCTCATGCTCGCGCAATACCGTGGAAGCGGCGTATCGTCTGCTCATGCAGGAGGGTTTCGTGGACAGCAAGCCCGGATCGGGTTTCGTCGCCGAGGACCTCTCGCTTTCGGGCTTCTCGCTTCCCACCGTGACGGAACCGACCCGCAGGTATGCAACGACCTCCCAAACGACCTGCGCCGAAGCCGACAAGAGCGAGAACGGGCGCGCGCTCACCCCGGTTCGCTACGACTTCACCTACGGCAACTTGCAGGACGGCACGTTTCCGGCAACGCTGTGGAAGTCGCTCGTCGACGATGTGCTGCTCAGCGTCGAGGCGCAACGCGCGAACCACTACTCCGACAGCTCGGGCGAGCTGGAGCTTCGACGCGAGATCGCACGGCGGCAAGCGGCGGCACGCAACGTGAAATGCTCTCCCGAACAGGTCATCGTGCAGAGCGGCACGCAGGCGAGCCTTCAAAACCTGCTCCTTCTGTTCGACCCGGCCCACGACACGGTGGCCATGGAAGAGCCCGGCTACGACGGGGCGCGCTCGGTGTTCGAGCGCAACCGGTTCAAGCTGCACCCGCTTCCCGTGCTCGGAGGACAGAGGAGCACGTATCTGCAGGCAGCCTGGGAGAGCAAGGCGCGCCTGGCGTACACCACGCCGTCAAACCAGTTCCCCATAGGGCTCATCATGCCGCCCGACCTGCGGCTCGACATGATCGCCTGGGCGCACGAGACCGATGCCTACATTATCGAGGACGACTATTGTTTCGAGTTCTCCTACAGCGGGCGGCCCGTTCCCTCGCTCCAGTCGCTCGACGAGCACGGCCGTGTCGTATACCAGGGAACGTTCTCGAAGTCGCTGTCGCCGGCGCTGCGCATGAACTTCCTTATTCTGCCGCCTGATTTGCTCGAACGCTGGAACGAAACCTTCGCGAACGCCTACCCGTCCGTCCCCTGGCTCTCCCAGGTGGTGCTGCAACGTTATCTGAGCAGCCATCAAGGAGAGCGGCGGCTGCGGCGGCTGCAGGTCCTCAACCGCCGCAAGCACGACCTGCTGCTCGGCGCGCTGCAGGAGACCATGGGCTCGAAGATCGAGGTGCTGCAGAGCAACACCGGTTTGCACATGCTGGTCAACGTGCTCGACGGGCGCAGCCAGGGCGAGCTCATCGCGCGCGGACGCGAGGCAGGCGTGCGCGTGTACGGCATTGACCACTACTGGATGGCCGAGGAGCATCCGTTGACAAGCTGCGTGCTCATCGGGTTTTCGGCTATCGAGGAAGAAGACGTCGTCCCTGGCGTGCAGGCGCTCGCCCGCGCCTGGTTTTCGTAGGGCGGGCAAACGTTGTCGCACGATCGAACGGTTGCGAGACCGCGCATCCTTTCGCCCTTTGATAGCGTCCATACTCTTCGTATTGTCGGCACCAAAACGATTCGATAGGAGCGGTTATGGAATCAAGCGTATCTCGCAGGAACTTCCTTACAGGAGCCGGTATCACGTTTGCGGGCTTGGCGGCATTCGGCTTCTCCGCTTGCACGCCCACCTCGAACAAAGCGGACGAACCCTCGAAAGCCGCCCAGGATTCGGGATCTTGGGACTCCGAAAGCGACATCTTAATCGTCGGGGCCGGAGGAGCGGGGCTTACGGCCGCCGTCGTCGCCGCGAGAGGAGGTGCTTCCGTAACCGTTCTTGAAGCAGCCGCTACAGCCGGCGGCAATACCGCCAACTCTTCCGGAGTCATTCAGGCGGCGGGAACCGATGAGCAGAAACACCTTGCGGGCATCGACGACGACAGTCCCGAGAAACATGCCGAGTACTATCTGCAATGCGGGGAAGGACAGCTCGATGAGGAGCTTGTTCGCTTTGCGTGCCAGCAAGCACCTTCATGCATCGAGTTCATGAAAGACCTCGGCATCTCCTACGAAATCGTCTACGGCAACGGCACCGTTCCCAATGTCGATCCGGATGTAATCAAGCCGCGCATCCATCTTGCGGGAAGCGACGAAAACGATCTCATGTACGGTCAAGCGCACGTTGCCGCACTGCTGAAAGCAGCTGAAGACGAAGGGGTCGAATTCGTCTACAGCACCCCGGGCACCCAGCTCGTTCGAAATGCGGACGGAGCGGTCGCAGGAGTCATCGCCCGCAATGGCAAGCGTTATCGCGGAAAAAAGGCCGTCATACTTGCCACCTGCAGCTACGATCGCAGCGAGGAATTCGCAGCCGCATTCAACTACCATATGGTCCAAGCTCTGAAAGACGGTCGAGCCCTCACGGTAGCTACGAACACGGGCGACGGCCTGCGCATGGGCATGTCGGTCGGCGCCGCGCTCGAAGGCATGGGCGGATTCATCGGGCTGCCTTCCAACATCGGAGGGACCCCGACGCTTCCGGGTGTCCCCGAAGTCCCCGGCATTCTCGTCAATAAATACGGACGCCGTTTCGTCAGCGAGTCCGATCACTACGCCTGGGTCGTTCGCGCCGTGTTCTCCCAGGAGGACCACCTTGCTTGGGGGATATTCGACGCGAAGGCCGCAGCGCTCACCGGCCCGGTTGTCGGAGGGGTAAGCCCCATGAGCGAGGATTTCTCCAAGGAAATCGCCGACGGGTCGGTATTCGTCGCCGACACAGTCGAGGAGCTCGCCGCGCAGATAAGCGTTCCCGCGAGCAACCTTCAGGCCGCCCTCGATACCTGGAACGACGATATGGCGTCCGAAGAGAAGCGTGACAGCCAGTTCCCCACGCGCGCCTGCGGTCTCGAGCCCATAGACACTCCCCCGTACTATGCCACGCGTACGTACGATTACAATCTCGGAGCTTTCGGCGGTTTGAAGATAAACACAAAAGCCCAGGTAATTGATGTTTTCGGAAAGCCGATTCCTCATCTCTACGCAGCGGGGCAGGTAACGGGAGGCTTCATGGGATCGTACTATCCCGGAACCGGGACGGGCATTCTCTCCACGCTCGTATTCGGAAGAAGCGCAGCAGAAAACGCCTTGCTCGAAAGCGAGATCTGAGCCAGCCGAGAGCCCTCGTCCCTGCGACGCCCCTACTCGCACAAGCTTTTGTAGGCGCCGTAGCCTTCGGCATCCATGTCGTCATAGGGGATGAAGCGCAAAGAAGCGCTGTTGATGCAGTAGCGCAATCCGCCCTGCTCGGCCGGACCGTCCTCGAACACATGGCCCAGATGGGAATCGCCGCCGCTGCTGCGAACCTCGGTGCGGTTCATGCCCCAGCTCGTGTCGGCGCTCTCAACGACCGCATCGGGATCGATCGGACGCGTGAAGCTCGGCCATCCGCAACCCGAATCGTACTTGTCCGCCGACGAGAAAAGCGGCTCGCCGGTCACGATGTCGACGTAGATACCCTTCTCGTGGTTGTTCCAGTACTCCCCGGTGAACGCGCGTTCCGTAGCCGCATTCTGCGTGACGTCGTACTGCTCGGGCGTGAGCGTGGAGCGCAGTTCCTCGTCGGAGGGGCGTGCGTACCGAGCTACCGAGGATGCGGCCTCGCCCGCAGCCGGCAGGTCCTTCAGCGTGCTGAAATCGATATGGCAGTACCCGTTCGGATTCTTCTTAAGATAGTCCTGATGGTACTCCTCGGCCAGGTAGAAGTTCTCGAGCGGCTTCAGCTCGACAGCGAGCTGCCGGTCGTGCTTCTCCTGTTCGGCGGCGAAAACCTCCTCGAGAACCGATAGGTCGGCCTCGTCGGTATAGTACACGCCGGTTCGGTACTGGCTCCCGGCATCGTTTCCCTGGCGGTTCACGCTAAGCGGATCGACGATCTTGAAGTACTGCTCGGTAAGCGTCTTCAGGCTCACGATATCGGGGTCGTAACGCACATGCACCGTTTCCGCATGGCCCGTGTTGCGGTAGCACACGTCCTCGTAGCTGGGGTTCTCCGTCGTTCCGTTCGCGTAGCCGCTCTCGGCCTCGTACACCCCCGGGATGCGCGAGAAGTACTCCTCGACACCCCAAAAGCAGCCTCCCGCGAAATAAACGTCCCTTAGATTCTGAACGTTCACCTGCGCCGATGCGGCAGACGTACCTTCTTTTCCAGCCATGGAGCCAGCCTCCTTCTCAACCGTTCCCGTCGCGCATGCGTACAGCGCAACCGCGAGAACGGACAAACCGGCGAGCAATGCGAGCACTCTGTTCATATCGTCGCCTCCTATCTTCGATTCCGGTGATGCGCGAACTCTCGCGCCTTACGGCAAATCGTGCACGTAATGCGATCCCTCGATCCACTGCCGTTCGAGGAAATCGCGCAGAGAGAACTCTATGCGATCGTCGTACACGCTTACGAGCCACCCGAACGCCCCCGTGTAATCGCGCTCTCCCGGCGTGCGCTGGCCCGTGGCCACCGCCCCGTCGTTCACGAACAGAGGGCCGCCCGCGACCGGCTGCTGAATATCGGGATGAGCGTGGGAGTGACCCGACAGGAACACCGTCTGCGGATAGCGATCGATGATGGAGCGCAGCGCGGCGTCGTCGTGGAGCGCATCGTGAGCGAACTGGCCTTCAAGCGAGCCGCGCACCGTGTTCGACAACGGCTCGTGCATGACGACGAACGACGGAACGCCTGCGGCGGCGTCGACCACGAGCAAGCCGTCGAGCCATGCGAGCTGCTCGTCGGAGAAGTTGAACGCGATCCAGCCAATACCCTCCTGGTCGTCAGGGCCGAGCACGATGAGGTGCTGCCCAGAGATTGTTCGATCGTAGTACACGCGTTCGCTGCCGGTTTTCCGAACGAACAGGTCGCGATAGGCTGCGAACACGGCGTCGTCAGTCGACTCCATGTCGCCTTGGTCGTGGTTGCCCAACGCGAACACGAACTCCCGCTCGTAGTCGAAACCCGCAGCTTCCACGAGCTCGCGCACGGTATCGTACTGCTCGGGCAGACCGCTTGCGGTGATGTCGCCTCCGACGATCACCGCATCGGGGCGCCGTTCGAAACTTGCGATATCGGCGAGCGCGCGGGTGAAGTGATCGATATTTCGCTCGTTCTCGATATCGACATGCGTATCGCTCATCATGACGAACACGGCGCGCACGTCGGACGACGAGGAAGAAGCTCCCTGATCGGAAGGCTTTTCCGAGGACGATGCCGCATCAGTCGAGGCGGTCGAAGCGGACGAAGATCCAAGGCTCGCGCATCCGGCAAGCGGAACGAGCGCGAGGGTGGCGGCCGAGGCGGCGGAAAGGCCGACGAAACGTCTTCTGCTGAGGATTCTCATGGTCTCCCTTTCGAACCATGGCGCGTATCCGTTCGCACCGAAGTGCGGATCAAAACGAAATCGCAGGTCATGCAATGATTTCATAAGCGATGCAACGATGCTTTCGAGAATCGTACCATCAAGGCGAGCCTGCGGGCGGAGCGCCCCGCACCCGTTGCCGAACCGATGAGCAGCCGCAACCTTAACGCACGAAGGCTGCGAGCGAACGGGTCGATGCACGGTAGAGCAAGAGCGGGCGCTCGGGACACCTCGCATGTCCTCTGCGGCGGGCGGCGCGCGTTCGAACGACGGCAAGCGCGCAAAAGTTTAGGAAAGCTGGGAGGGCACGCGGGGAGGGCAGCGGCTCAAGGGCACGCGGCTCATGCGCTGTTTGTGAAGGAGCGCGAGGGAGAGAAAAGCCTCTTGACCGACTCGCTCGTTCTGGTATAGTTACTCCTGCACGTTTTCGGGGCCTTAGCTCAGCTGGGAGAGCGCATGGCTGGCAGC